>JAJYSD010000034.1 GCA_021793745.1 Bacillota bacterium | reverse complement strand
GAAGCTGGCGGAGAGGGAGGGTTTCGAAGCCTAGAGGTGGGGTTGTCGCCGCATACACGATTTCCAGTCGTGCTCCTTCGGCCAGCTCGGACACCTCTCCACGCAAATCATTTCCTCACCGTGACATCCATTATTCTATATCGAGGGAATCCTCCGTGTCAAGGGGAAAATCACCCCCAATTTTCCCCTTCACGCCCCGGCACGTTCTGTTCGGCAGTCTGTCCATTTTATCCCATTTTATGCCCCCACCCGAAGAAACGTTGAGCGAATAATTCATTGAGTATTGAAAATCGACATAATAATTGATAAATATGAAATCGAAGGGGCTTGTTTTGGACAAGCCATAACGGATCAGCCCCGGGGGCGCAAATATCCATCCGGCGGAAGGGGAGATGGACATGCTTTCCTTGTTGGCCTTGGTTCCCGTATTGACGGTCTTTTTGTTCCTGGTGGTTTTAAAGTGGCCGGCCAAATCGGCCATGCCTCTGGCCTTTGTTGTGACGGTGGGGCTCTCCCTGGGCGTGTGGGAGGTCCCCTTCAATCAGGTTCTGGCCGCAACGGTCGACGGTCTGATTACGGCGCTGACCCTCCTCTATATCATTTTCGGAGCCATTCTGCTTTTAAACACGCTGAGCGAGAGCGGTGCCCTGGTCACGATCCGAAAAGGGTTGTCAAACGTCTCCCCGGACCGCCGGGTGCAGGCGGTGATCATCGCCTGGCTCTTCGGCTCCTTCATCGAGGGAGCGGCCGGATTCGGCACCCCTGCGGCCGTCGCCGCTCCGCTGTTGGTGGGCCTGGGGTTTCCGGCGATGGCGGCGGTGGTGTGCGCCCTGATCATTCAGAGCACGCCGGTCTCCTTCGGCGCCCTGGGGACGCCGATCCTGGTGGGGGTCAGCTCCGGGCTCGGGGAAGGCAAGCTGGCCGAAGTGACGCAGGTGGTCGGTTCCGATTGGGAAACCGTCATCTTCACCATCGGCACGAAGGTGGCACTGCTTCACCTTTTGACAGGTTTTTTCATCCCCCTGCTGATGGTGTCGATTTTGACCCGCTTCTTCGGGAAAAACCGCTCCTTCCGGGAGGGGCTCCGGGCCTGGAAGTTTGCCTTTTTCGCCGCTTTGGCGATGACCATCCCCTACTACTTGACGGCCATCACCCTCGGCCCTGAATTCCCGTCCCTCTTCGGCGGCCTGATCGGACTGGCGATCGTCGTATGGGGAGCCCGGAGAGGTTGGTTTCTTCCCCAGGACGGCATCTGGGATTTCGACAAGCCGGAAACATGGGATCCGGAATGGGTGGGCAACCTCCGCCTGAACGATCCCGCGCACCTCCCCATCAAAATGCCCGCCTGGAAAGCCTGGACCCCTTACCTGTTGGTGGGACTATTCCTCATCCTCACCCGGTTGGATGCTCTCCCCCTCAAAGGGTGGCTCAACGGCGCGACCATCGGTCTGGACAACTTGTTCGGGTCGGGAATAAACGTCAGCGTCGCCCCCCTCTACCTTCCCGGCACCATCTTCATCGCCGTGGTTCTCCTCACCGGGCTGATTCACCGGATGAACCGCACCGCCTTCCGCAAGGCCTGGAGCGACACCTTCCGGACCACGGGACTGGCCTCCGTCGCCCTTCTCTTTGCCGTCCCGATGGTCCAGGTGTTCATCGGTTCGACGGAGGGAGCCGCCGGATACGACAGCATGCCCATTGAACTGGCCAAAGGGGTGGCTGACGCGGTGGGATCCGTTTGGCCCATCTTTGCTCCGTCCATCGGCGCCCTGGGCGCTTTCATCGCGGGAAGCAACACCGTCTCCAATATGATGTTCTCCCTGTTCCAATTCGGAGTGGGGACGCGGATCGGCGCCGATCCCACCTGGATCGTCGCCCTGCAGGCCATCGGCGGAGCTGCGGGCAACATGATCTGCGTCCACAACGTGGTGGCCGCCTCCGCCACCGTCGGGCTGATCAACAAGGAAGGGATGATCATCCGCAAGACGCTCATGCCCACCGCCTACTACGCCCTCTTCGGCGGGGCGCTGGGTTACACGATCCTGAACGGCTTCGCATTCCACATCGGCACTGGAATCATCCTCTTGACCCTTGCCGTCTTTATATACCTCCTGGTCCGCTTTGGAGGAACCCCTCCCGGGCTGCCCGAAACCCGTTCCGCAAACAAGGGAAGTTGAAGCGATCCCGGGAACCCGCATTGTCTTTAAGCCGATGGGATCTTTATACGAACTCCGTCGCCTCCCGGATGCACCGATCCAGATCCGCCAGGTGGCGGGAGCAGGTCTGATCATCCCAGCCGAACAGATCCCGCATGCAGGACAGGACCGGATCTTTCCAACGCCTTACCCGTTGAATGTTGAAATGCATCTCCCCGGTCCGACGCACCCAAAAATCGGCGGGGGTTGCGGCCATTTCCCCTTCCACGGCGTAGAGCAGGGTCGCGTACAGGGAAGCGGGCATGCCGTAATCCTCCGCCTCTTTTCCCCGGGAAGCGATCAGTCCGAACACCTCGTCGATATTGGTCCCGTAGCGCCGCACCAGTGGACGCGCCTCCGATTCGGTCAACCCCAGCTGAATCCCTTCCTGCACTTTTTCCTCCACAAAAGCGGGGAACCGATCGGAGCCGCCGAAATCCCCTCCGGAAAGGGGGATGCGTTCCGTCACACAGGGTCCGAAGGAGCGCGCCTCCTCCCGGGACAGCTCGGCACACACCCGGTCCACCACCCGCTGGGCCATTTTGCGGTAACCGGTCAACTTACCGCCGGCGATGGTGATCAACCCGGTCCCGGAACGGAATATTTCATCCTTCCGGGAAATTTCCGTCGTCGGTTTGCCCTCTTCCCGGATGAGGGGGCGGATCCCCGCCCAGCCCGATTCGATCTGATCCGCCGACAGGTTCACCGCGGGGAACATCCCGTTCACCGCCCGCAGCAGATAATCCCGATCCTCCCGGCTCATCCGCGGCTGATCCAGGGGTCCGTGATATTCGGTGTCCGTCGTACCGATGTACGTTTTTCCATCCCGGGGAATGGCAAACACCATCCGACCGTCCGGCGTGTCGAAATAGACGGCATGGCGCAGCGGAAAGTGCTTCCGGTCCGTCACAATATGGATTCCCTTGCTCCACTGGATGGTCTTTCCGGCTTTGGAACCGTCCTTTTCGCGGAGAAAATCGACCCACGGCCCCGTCGCGTTGACCACCTTCTTGGCGCGGATCCGGTAGGACCGGCCGCTCAAGATGTCGACCACCTCCGCTCCGATCACCCTCCCCTCCCGGTACAACAGATTTCCCGCCTTGGCATAATTGGCGGCGTACGCCCCCCGTTCCACGGCCTTCTTCAGCACTTCCAGGGTCAACCGGGCGTCGTCGGTCCGATACTCCACATAGAGACCGGATCCCTTCATTCCCTCCCTGCGCAAAAGCGGCTCCCTCCGGAGGGTTTCCTCGGCGCTAAGCATCCTCCTCCGCTCCGCCCTTTTGACGCCGGCCAGGCGGTCGTACACGAACAGACCGATGGAGATGCCCGCCCGGCCGAAGGTTCCCCCCTCGACGATCGGCAGCAGCATCCATTCGGGAGTCGTCACATGGGGGCCGTTTTCGTAGACGATCGCCCGTTCTTTCCCCACCTCGGCCACCAGTCCGATATCCAGCTGTTTTAAATAACGGAGACCTCCGTGTACCAGTTTGGTCGAACGGCTGGAGGTTCCCGCCGCAAAATCCTGCATTTCCACCAGTCCGGTGCGAAGCCCCCGGGCCTGGGCATCCAGGGCGATCCCCGCTCCGGTAATCCCTCCTCCGATGACGAGCAGATCCAATTCCCCTGCCGCCATTTCTTCCAGATGATCCCTCCGCTGCAGGCCGGAAAACGACCGTTTCATCGAAAACACTCCTTTCTCACGAAAAAAACCACAATTCCCCGTGCATGCACTGCACGAAGCCTTGTGGTCTTCTCCCGTCTCCTCCGAATATTAACTTTTGGAATGCTCCCATTTCCGATGAGCTTGAAAAGACTCCATTCATCCTGTTCCCTTTTCTGCGCCCATTAAACCCTGAATCCCATTTCCCCCTTCAACTGGACGGGACACGGTCGCCTCCGCCGCCGCTTTTTCAAGGTTCCGCTTTTCCCCGACCTGGCCGGATGGGGGCGGGGCCGCCGCCTCCGATCGCTCCCTATCACCGGCGGTACATCACCGCCATGGCCCATCCATAAAGCGCCCAGGCGGCGGTTCCCAGCAGGGCTCCCGAAAACGTCAAGGCGCTTTGCCCCAAGGCCGTTCCCCAGGCCAAAAGCAAGGCCCCTGCGGCAAATCCCGTCAAAGAGGCTCCCGTCAGGCCCCGGGGCATCATTTCATCCAGGGCGGGCAACCGGCCGGAAGGGGATTTCACCGCGCGATGGCCGTACCGTCCCATCCAGCGCAAAAAAGGCATGATTTTGGCCATATAGGCGGCGATGTTCCATTGCAGAAAGCCGAACAACGACAGAAAGAGGATCGCAGCCATCCAGGCGGCGTCGGAACCGTTCGAGACGAAGGCCCAGGCAGCCACCACCGGCCACCCTCCGTATACGCCCCCGAGGATCCACTTCAGCACCCATTCCACTTCCTGCCGGCGCCGTTCCCGAAAATGGCGGTACAAGTCCACCAGCACCTCCGCATAACCGATCCAGTAGAGGATCCACCCGGCCATGGATACCCCCGCTGCGGCTGTTATCCCTTCCGCCTTCAGGGCTTCTCCCGCGAGCACCGTCGCCATTCCGGCCAACACCCGGATCCCCGGCCCGATCCGGCGCAGCCCCTTATACCGGGAAGAGACGAAAAACGCCATCAGGCGGGGGGTGAGCAGGAGGATCAAGGTGGTAAACCAACCGGTGATGCCCGAAACCATGTGCAGAGGCAGGGTTCGCTCCCCGGCGGGGAACCGATGGAGGGACATGGCCACGCCCAGCAGCGCGGTAATCAGGAAAAAAAGAAAGGCCGTGATCACCAACAGCGCCTCGCTTCGCTTTTTCAGCGTCCGGAAGGTTTGCCCCACGTTCCACAGAAGCAGAACCGTCGACAACAGAACCAATACCCCGCCTGAAGCGACGATGGTCCATCGATCGGCGAGGAAACCCGGCGGAAAAGCGGCGGCGCCGAGTACGATCAGCGCGTATTGGACATAGCCGAGGCGGATCGAATACAGCCTGCCCTGGAACGCGACCGGCACGATCTGCAGCATCGCCCCCTGCACCACGATCATCGCATAGCCGATCACGAACAAGTGAACCGCCGCCAGGAGAGAGGGATCGAGCCACCTTCCTTGGGAGAGCGCCTCCGCCGATCGGATCATGAAGAACCAGCTGGCACCGAGAAACCCGAGCCCGGTCAGCATATACACCCGGGTAATCCGAAAGCGGGACGACAGGGGATGGATCGCTTTCTTCGTGGACAAATCGATTCTCCTCCATTTTTGAGTGGGATAACGCTTCTTCCAGAATGATAGGATATCGGATCCCGCGGTCCGAAACGGTGATACAAATCACCCTGTAGGGGCGGTGGCCCTCATCACCTCCCCCCGGTCCCGTCGGCCGGCGGTCGCCGGTCGACGGGAGGGGATGCCGTCACGTCACTGCTTCCGCTGGCCCAGCTCGGGGAAATCGGTGATGATCCCGTCCACGCCGGCGGCAATCATCCGGTCCGCCTCCTCCGCGGTCCGGATGGTGTACGGGGTGATCTTCATGTTCCAGGCGTGGATCCGGCGGACCAGATCCTCATCCACCAACGATTGGTTGGGATTGACATATTCGGCGTATTCAGCGAAAGCGGCCAGTTCCTCATCGGTCACCCCGTCCGGGTAGTCGGCGGGGCTGAGAAGCACTCCCACAGGCACCGTGGGCAGAATCCGGCGGAAGTTTTCCACCGTTTCGTGCCCAAAGGATTGGACAATCACCGCACCGCTTTCCGGCTGGTCCATATTCCGCTCCTTCAGGGCATCCGCCACTTTTTCCTCGATTCCGGGATAGCGTTCGGGTGCCTTGATTTCAATCAGGATTCCGATGTTCCCCCGGTATCGATCCAGCACTTCCTCCAGCGTGGGGATCCGTTCGCCGGCAAATTCCGGGCCGAACCAGCTTCCGGCGTCCAGCCGCTTCAATTCCGCCAGGGTGAGATCTTTGACCGCTCCCGTACCGTCGGTGGTTCGGTCCACGGTGGTATCGTGGATAACCACCAGATGACCATCCTTGCTCATCTGCACGTCCAATTCGAAGAAGTCCGCCTCCATCTCCACCGCCTTGTCAAAGGCCGCCATCGTGTTTTCCGGCGCATGGCCAGAAGCCCCCCGGTGGGCGATGTTCAAAAACGAATCCTCGGCTTCCGCCTCGGATCCTCCCCCCGCAGAGATCGCCGGAAGGCAGAGGGTGAGCAGGGAAACCATCAGGCACGCCATGGGCCGAAGCATCGGTTCTCCTCCTCCCGAAAGGATCTTGGACGGGCATCCTGCCCAGTCGGATCGAAAATGCCTGTTCAACGGCGGGATATCACCGGCAGCACGATAGCAGAAGGATATGGTCCCGTGTGGTATACCGTCTGTTCCGCCACTTCCATCTCTGTACTCCTCCCCAGCGGGGCCCCGGTGTTCAGGTTGCGGTCATATTTGGGAAAGGCGCTGGATGCGATCTCCACGCGAATCCGGTGACCCTTTTTGAACACGTGGGAGGTGTTCCACAAGTCGATCTCAAACCGGTACACGCGCCCCGGCTCGAGCAGCTCCGGCCGCGCCATCCCGTTTCGAAAACGTCCGCGGACCATGCCGTCCGTCAACCGCTGGGCAAATCCGTTCGGCCACACATCCAGCAGTTTGGCCATGAAATCCGTATCCTTGGCACTGGTGGAAGCAAAAAGCTCCATGCGGATCGGGCCGGTCACCTCCAGGTCCTCCTCCAGAGGAGGCGTGGTGTATACCAGCACGTCGTCCCTCCGCTCCACGGCGGCGTAATCGTCGGGGCCGCCGATCTGGGCGGAGGTCATGTCCGTAATGTAGGGGACGGGGTTTGCGGGATCGTACCGATACCGATCGAAGGGAGCCTCGTCCTCGCCCGGGGGATCGACGGAAAGCCGTCCGTCGCCGAAACGGCTGTTGGCCCGGCCGCCGCTGCGGAGATAATACCGGGTCCAGCGGGTGTCGGGGAGCGGCCAGCTTTCCTCCTCCCGCCACCTATTCTCCCCCATGACGAAAATGCGCACCGGGGGCTCATCCATGATCCCGTTTTCCTCCCCCTTCAACCAATAGTCAAACCACCGAAGCTGATATCCCAGGAGGTCGATCAGGGACTCCGGACCGAAATCGATCTCCCCCAGACGGGTGGAGCGGTTGATCCGGTGCGGCCAGGGACCCATGATCAGCTTTTGACTCCGCCGGGCCCGCTCCGTCGCCGCATGGCGGACCATTCCCATGAAGTTGAGGGGGGTGCCCACCTGCTCGTCGTCGTACCAGCCGGAGATGTGAAGCACCGGCAGGTCCAGTTCGCCAAAACGGTCCTGATAGCTGATCGCCTTCCACCAATCGTCCAGGTACGGATGACGGATCTCCTCCCGCCAATGGGGCAGACGCTTCCCCGTGAGCTCGTCCATGGTCTCCAGGGGAAGATGCCAGTAAATCCGCTCCCAGTCGATCACATCCACATTTTGCATCACCCGACCGCTCGTCATATAGAGCCAACACAGGTGGTGGGGGGTGGGCAGGCCCGTCGGCCATTCCACAAAGGGGTCCGAGGGGGAGACGATGCTGATCATCGCCTTCAGGTGGGGAGGTTGGTGCAGGGCGGCCAACCACTGTACCCGGGCCAAGTACGACGCCCCCATGGTGCCGACGGAGCCGCTGCACCAGGGCTGGGCCGCCACCCACTCGATGCTGTCGTATCCGTCGCGCCCCTCGTTCCGATAGGGAACGAATTCCCCGTCGGAATCGCCCCGGCCACGGACGTCCATGTAC
>JAJYSD010000033.1 GCA_021793745.1 Bacillota bacterium | reverse complement strand
TGTCATCAATCTCACCGGGAATCATCCCGGTATTGAACAAGGTGTCGGCCCTATTTATCTGGGGGAGTGCGGTGTATATGGCGGTTCTGTTTTTGGGGTGACGAAGTGTGTTGCGAATTAGGAATAGGGAAATTGGGTTTGGTAGTTGGTAAATTGCTGGGCGGCTTGAGAAATGGCCTGTGGCATCGCCTGATCGACCTTGTACCATCCCCGCCGTTGCATCAGGTTGTATAAATCCCGTTGACATTGGTGCAGCTCGTTCAACAGGGACAGCTGGGTCTGGTAGAGCTGTTCGGTGCTGGCTTCGTTGACGGCGACATTGTAAGCGGTGGTCAGGTATTTTTCCGTAGCCAACACATCATTGATCCGGTCCCGGTCGTTCATTTCCGGGCCCTTCACCCGGGGCAGGCCGGTTTGTTGTCCCCCCGACGGCTGCTGCCCCGTACCCTGCCAGTTGTACGGGGAGGAGTTTTGGGATTGCCATTGCATCATCGGACTCTCCTTTGTGCAAGTTCTTTTACAGATGGTCATAAACGGGCTTACATCGGAGCGGTTCCCCAGGTTGGGGATGTGGAGGACGACATGGTCGTCTGTCCGGCCGAATTCAGCTGGTTCAGCAGGATTTGGTAATGTTGCTGATGAATTTTACCGACCCGGTTGAGCAGCTGCCGGATCTCGGGGTCTTGACACTCCTGGGCGTAGTGGTGACATTTTTTCATCGCCAACAGCTCCCAGGAGAGTTCATCCTTCAGATAGAGCAGATCCTTGGTAGACAGTTGCAAGGGACTCCCTCCTTTCGGGTTGCTCTGGTCTCATTGTTTGAAGGGACGGGGGATCCTATTCGCCTCCGGTCGAAGAACCGATTCCACACGAGAAAACCGGGGGAGAGTTCCCCCGGTTGCGCCGTTCAATCTTCATCGGAATGATGGACCCTGGAAGACTTGCGGCGCAGGCGCCACTTCCACAGGGGGACGCCGACCGCCGCCAGGATTAAGAGCGGCGGGAGGGCGGCCGCCAGGAGGACCAGCGCTCGCCGGAAGCTGTTGAGGAGCCAGACGGTGGAATCCACGAAGGATTGGGTCATCTGTTGCCAGAGACCTCCGGTGGGGTGATCCAGCGCGACGGGCTGTTCCAGATGAACGGTGACGGTGGCATGGGCGGTGCGATTGTCCAAATAGCGGATGCGTCCCTTGATGGTCTCGATCTCTTCCTGAACCCGGGACAGATGGTCGGTGATCTTCAGAAGATCCTCCGGCTTCTCGGCCTGTTTCATCAATTTCAGGAGCCGTTTCTCGACGGCCTGTTTGGCCCGGAGACGGGATTTCAGATCCACGTACTCTTCGCTGACATCGGTCCCGTTGATCTGTTTCGAGGGCATTTCCACAGCCCATTTTTCCAGGACCGCAAGGAAGTCCTGGAACCGGTCTTGCGGAATCCGGAATACCAGGGTTCCCCGGAGAGTCTGATCGCCCCTGGACTCCGATCCATTGACGAGGTAGCCCTCCATCTTGCGGGCTTCCTTCTCCAACTGTTCCCGGACGTGATCAAACCGGGAGACGCGCAGATTCACGTCGGCCCGGTAGATGACCTTTTGCTCCGGTGATACCGCCTCATCCCCGGTGGCATGCGGCGGTACAGCCTTTTCCAAGGTGTCCGTCGATGGCTCGGCCGGAGGCACCCGCTGCTGGGCCGCCGGCGGCGTTTTCACGCTTTTCTCCACGGTGCGATCGGCGGGGGGTTCGGGATCATCCGTTGCGCATCCCGCCACCAGCAGGATGGCCCCGAGAACGAATCCCCCTCTGTGCAGCAACTTCACCCATGATTTCTTCATTTCCTTCACCTCTGTAGGTTCAGACGGAGAGAAGAGGGAAAAGTTGCAGGGGTCCTTTTCTTTGATCAAAGGAATTGGATCAGGGCGATCAGGATCAGGATGGCACCCCCTGTGCGGTGCATCCAGGAGGAATGATGGATTTGCAGCCGGATTCCGAGCCGGGTACCGGCCCACAGGAGCAAGCCGCTGGCTCCGCCCAGCATGGCACCGAAGAGCATCGGCGGAAATCCGAGAAACCCGCCGCTGAGCCCCATGGCCAGGTTGTTCCGGGATAAGCTGATGATGAGAAGCCACCATTGGCGTTCCAGCAGAGCGCTCTTGTGATCGATCTCGGCCAGGGAGAGGCGGATCCCGACGAATCCGAGCAGGATGCCGGCGATCCAATCGGCGTACTCGGAAGGAACCCTTCCCTCGAGCCCGCTCCCCAGCTGGACGGCGAGGGCGGAGAAGAGGGCGGTGATGACAGACAAAGCGATGAAGGCTCGCGCAGGAATTCGCTTTCCCTTTGACGTGTGTTCGATGCCGACACTCACATTGTCCGCGTTGGCGGCGACGGAGGCGAGAAGCATGGTAGCGATGAAACCCATATCCGATCCCCCTTGATTTCTTGGCGGAATGGGAGATCCGTCCATCCGGATGGAGGCGGCCGCCGCTGCCCCGGGGGTTCCTGTGCCCCGATGCTCCTGGCCGCTGATTTACGAGCATTGTATGTACGCAGCTTCTTGGACGGAAGGGCAAGGGGATGGGAAAAGATGGGGGTGGCCGGCGGCGGATTTTGATTTTTTGCCGGGTGCGGAATGCGCTACAATGTGAATGAACTGGACTGATCAGGGATGGAGGGAACCACTGTGGTATATGATGTGGATACCGATCGGATTGAGCGGCAACTGAGGGTGCTGCGGGAGTGCGCAGCGGTGCTGGAAGAAACCAAGCGGCGCACTGGAGCGGAGCAAGGGGATTCGGTGCTCTTTTTTGCGGCGTCCCGGGCCCTCCACTTGGCCGTGGAATGCATGATCGACGTGGGAACGGTGATGATTGACGGGTTTATCATGCGGGATCCCGGTGGATATCTCGACATTGTGGATATTTTGGAGGATGAGCGGGTGATCCCGGCGGAGGGGGCGGAACGGATCCGGGAATTGGTGAAGTTCCGGGACAAGCTGGTCCGCGGGTACGATCGATTATCCTTCGATGAAGTGATGGCTCAGATGGAGACGGTGGCGGTCCTGTCCTCCTTCGACCGATGGGTTCGGGACTATTTGCGACAAGAGCTGGGAACCTGATGGGGGAGCGGAGCATCGATTTTTAAGTTATCCGATTAATAATTTTACTTATAGCAGGAAATCGGGTAAAATAATAGAAAGGGCAGGTGAGGACGATGGAGGAAATCACCTCGACGCGCAAGCATATATTGTATCTGCTGAAAACGGAGGGCCCGATGACGGTCAGCGATCTGGCGGCCCGATTGGGCATTACCGAGATGGCCGTTCGCCGCCACCTCCAGACCCTGGAACGGGACAATCTGATCCAATCCCGGCTGCTCAGGCAATCGATGGGGCGTCCGACAAACCAGTACGATCTCACCGAGCACGCGGAAAACCTGTTTCCGAAAAATTATCATACCTTTGCGCTGGATATCCTGCAGGATTTGGAGAAGGCGGAGGGCTCCTCGGCCATCGACCATCTGTTTCAACGGCGGGAAAAGCGGATGACGGAGGAGTATCGAAGCCTCTTCGAAGGGGAGTCGCTGGAGGAGCGCGTCCGGACCTTGGCCGAGTTGCAGGACGAAAAGGGCTACATGGTCCGGTGGGAATCGCGGACGGACGGCTCCTTTGTGCTGACCGAATTCAACTGTCCCATTTCGGAAGTGGCCTGCTGTTACAATCAGGCTTGCTCCGCGGAGATCAACTGGTTCCGCAGCGTCCTGTCCGCCGATGTGGAACGGGTCGAATGCAAGGCCAATGGGGGCCGAAACTGCACCTACATCATCCGGCCGCGGGAAGCGGTGAAGAGTTAAAGGCCGGGCGACAGGGGGAAAGTCCCCGTTGAGGGGTTTTTCCATATTTAACAACATTTTGGAACTTTCCGGGCATCTTTAATAGAGCAGAAGAAGGCTCTCGAATCCTGAGGAGCGGCACTTCCCGTGTCGTTCTTCTTTTGTTTCCCGCGGCGTTCGACGGTTGTGTGGTAAAATAAATTTGTGCCTTTGTCAATTTCCGGGGGAGGCGACGCGATGTCGGAATGGTTTAAGGAAAGCTTCGGAGAAGACTACCTGTTGGTGTACCGCCATCGGACCTTGGCCGATGCGGCAGATGAGGTGGATTCCATCGTCGAGTGGCTGAACCTGAACCCGGAAGATCACATCCTCGACCTGTGCTGTGGAACGGGTCGCCATTCCATTGCCCTGGCCAAACGGGGGTACCGGGTGACGGGGTTGGACCTGTCGGAAACCCTGCTCTCCCATGCGACGACCCTTTCGGCGGGGCTGCCCGTTCGTTTCGTCCACGGGGATATGCGCTCCCTTCCGTTTTCGGACGGGATGTTTGATGTGGTTCTCAACCTGTTTACCTCCTTCGGATATTTTGTGGAGGATCGGGACAATCAACGGGTATTGGCTGAAATACACCGTGTGCTGAAACCCGGGGGGCGCTTTTTGATCGATTTCCTCAACCGCCCCGCGGTGATCCGGGGTCTCGTCCCGGTGAGCGAACGTGAGGAGAACGGGGTGAAGATCCGGGAAGAGCGGTGGGTGGAGGGGGATGTGGTCCGCAAGCGGATTTGGGTCTCCGACCACCGGGGTTCCAGGCGGTATGAGGAACGGGTGAAGATGTACAGTCGGGATCAGATGGAGGAAATGATGCAGCGGGCCGGCCTCTCGGTTCAGCAGGTGTGGGGAGACTTCAACGGAAATCCCCACTCGGAGCACAGCCGGCGGATGATTATCGCCGGGTGGCGATCGCAATGAAACGCTACCGGGGCTATATTCTCGACCTGGACGGCACCCTCTACAGGGGGGAGCAGGCGATTCCGGGAGCCCGATATTTTGTTGAACAACTTCGGGAGCGGGGGATTCCCCACCTTTTTTTGACGAACAATTCTTCCCGCACCCCGGAGCAGGTAGCGGAGAAGCTGCGCCGATTGGGGTTTCCGGCGGAGGCGGAGCAGGTGTTTACCTCCGCGCAATCGGCGGCGCGGTTTTTAAGCGGCGACAGGGATCAACCGAGGGTGTACGCCGTCGGCGAGGAAGGGCTGCTGGCGGCCCTGCAGGAGGCGGGATGCCGGCTGGTTCAGGAAAAGGCGGATGCCGTGGTGGTGGGGATCGACCGTCGGTTCTCCTATGAAAAGTTGAAGCGGGCGTGCCTGGAGATCCGGGCCGGGGCCCGGTTCGTCGGGACCAACGGCGATCGGGTCATCCCGACGGAGGAGGGAATGCTGCCGGGCAACGGCTCTTTATGCGCCGCCGTCGCTGCGGCATCGGGGGTGAACCCGGTTTTCACCGGCAAGCCGGAGCCGTTGATTTTCCGATACGCCCTCGAGCGGCTGGGCACTTCACCGGAGGAGACCCTGGTGGTCGGCGATAACCTGGATACGGATATCCGCGGTGGCCGGGACGCCGGGATGGACACGCTGCTGGTCTACACCGGGGTAACCGCTCCGGGGGACAGCCGTGCCTCCGAGGTCCGGGCGACCCATGCGTTGGCGGATCTGCGCGACTGGAACCTTTTTTGATGGGAGGAGTCAAAGGATGAATTCTTGGGAAGACTTGACCGAAGTGCCCCTGCCCTTGCCGTTTCCTCTCAAAATCATCAAAGCGTACGTGATCCGGGGCTCCGGCGGGTACACCCTGATCGACGCTGGACTTCATAGCGAGGAGGATTGGGCCCGGTGGGAAGAAACCCGCCAGCGGATGGGTTGGCGTTGGGATGAGGTGGAAAAGATCGTGCTCACCCACTATCATCCCGACCACTACGGACTTGCCGGGAAATTGCAGCAGGTGACGGGTGCGCCGGTGCTGATGTCCCGGACCGATGCGGAGCAGGCCCGGTTTTTTTGGGATGAGGTCAGCGATACCCCGAGGGTTTTGGCGGAACTGTACGCCAGGCACGGGTTGTCCGAGGATTGGACGTCCCGGATCCCGGAACATTTGCGCCACTTCCGCAAGTGGGTGGAACCCCATCCCGAGCCCACCTACATCCAAGGGGGGGAGACGATCCGCCTCGGCGACCGGGAGTATCAGATTCTTCACACACCGGGACACGCCGACGGTCATTTGAGCTTCTATGACCCCGAACGGGAGTGGTTGATCGGCGGCGATTTTCTCTTGCCCAAGATTACACCCAATATCAGCCTGTGGCCCGGTTGTGATCCCAACCCCCTGCAATCCTATCTGGAAACCCTTGAAAAAATGAAAAACCTCCCGGTCCGACGGGTGTTTCCCGCCCACGGCCCCTCCTTTGACACCTACCGGGAACGGATTGAGGAGCTGAAGGAGCACCATCGGGACCGGTTGAATCGGATGAAACGTCTCCTGGAGGTGGAACCGCTCCCGGCGGCGGAGATCTGTTTCAACATCTTCGGCCGCAATCTGTCGATCCACAATTTGCGCTTCGCCCTCTCGGAGACTCTGGCCCATCTGGAATATCTGCGGCATCGCGAAGAGGTTGCGCTGGAGGAGCGGGGAGAAATCTTGGTTTACGCTCTCAATCGGTAGGATCCTCCTGGGGGGATCCGCGGCCGTAGTCCCGGGCCCGTTTTCGGCTGTGGGAGAGGCGGGCGGCCGCCGCGGCGGCGATGGCTCCGACCAGGTCATCCAGGAACGTGTGGATTTCACCGTCCTCCCGGTTGTTGAGCCGGCCCAGGATGCCGGGTTTCACCCGGTCGATGTAGCCGTAATTGGTCATCCCGATGCTGCCGTAGATGTGGAGGATTGAGGTGGCCAAAATTTCGTCCACCCCGTAGAGGGGTTCATCGTTGAAGATCAGGTTTTGAAGGGGAGCCCGCAATCGCTTTTGCTCGGCGAGGCGATCCAACTGAATGCCGGTCAGGACGGCGTTTTGCACTTCCCGCTTCTGCAATACCTTTTCCACGTGGTAACCGCATTCGGCGAGAGTGAGATCGGGGTAAAACTCCGCCTGCAATCGGTACACCAAGTCGGCGATATCCTCCAGACGGACGCCCCGTTCCTGAATCTGATGCAAGGTCGTCCGGTGGATCCGCTCTTCCGATTCAATCATCTGTTCTTTGTCCTCGAACGGTTCTTTGTCCACGAAGCCAACCCCCTTCCGGTCGTCACAGAAGATATTGTGGCCGTTGTCCGGAGGAATATGAATGGCGGGGGCGGGGAACGACCGCTGAAGTCATCCCCGCGGAAGCCGATACGCCTTACGAGGCCGGCGGGGCATGCTTCGTTGAAGACGGAAAACAGCCGAGGGGAAAAGGGGGCAGCCGCGGGAGAGGACGGTATGCCCCTTCGTCCCCCCGGCCTTTTTTACTAGCCTAAGGAGGGTAGATATGAAGACCGGTGAGCAGCCGACGGCGCTGGTTACGGGAAGCGCCCGGGGATTGGGACGCATGGCGGCGACACTCCTGGCGGAAGCGGGATGGGCGGTGGCCGTCAACTTCCGCAGAAACCGGACCGCTGCACTGGAATTGTGCAAACGGTTGAGGGATGCCGGACGGAAGGTGGAGATCCTCCAGGGAGACCTCACCCGGCGCAGGGATGTGGACGACCTGGTTCGCAGGGTGCTGGACCGTTTTGGCCGGGTGGACGCCTTGATTCACGCCGTGGGTCCCTTCATACGGGAGCGGCGGCGCTTTGCCGATTATACCCCGGAGGAAATCGACGCATTGATCGACGGCAATTTCCGGAGCGCGCTCCACGCTGTGCGGGCCGTTCTACCGCCTATGCGGCGACAGGGTAGCGGCCGGATCATCCTTTTTGGTTTTGGACGGGCGGGGGAAGCCCCTGCCTGGCCGGACCGGGCCGTCTATGCCGCGGCGAAAACGGGGCTCGTCTCCTTCGTCAAAAGCGTGGCCGTCGAAGAGGCCCCCTTCGGCATCACCGTCAATATGGTGTGTCCGGGAGACATCGTCGGGGAGAACAAGGAAAGGCGCATCGATGAAGTGAGCGGTGAGCGGGACGAGGAGACACCGCGGGGACGTCCCGGTTCCGGAGAAGATGTGGCCCGGGTGATCCGGTTTTTGTGTGAACCGGATTCCGACTT
>JAJYSD010000032.1 GCA_021793745.1 Bacillota bacterium | reverse complement strand
TGTGGTGGATGCGCCGGGGGGCGGCGGCAAAATCCCCCTTTCGCCCAACTACATCCTGTCCCAAAGCCCCACCAAAACGGTGCTGCGCAACTTCGAAGGCGTGATCACCTCGTATCCGGAACCTTCCAATTACCGTCCCCACGATCCGGAATCCTGCGAGTATTGCCAGTCGGCCAAGGGGAACCAGGAGGGGATCGCGGCGCTGATGAGCGACGAACGGATCAACCTGGAGCCGAAGCATCTGCTCCGGGAGGATCGCCGAGGCTCCCATTCCCCCGAACCGGCCAAAGCCTGAGGGTCGTGTGGCCGAAGGATTGGACGGGAAGGGAACTGAAGCGTGTCGCCATCGTCGGCTTGGCCAAAAACGCCGGCAAAACGACGGTGTTGAACGCTTTGTCGAAGCTCTCCTCCTCCCGTTCCCTTCCCGCGGGACTGGTCAGCATCGGAGTGGACGGCGAGGAGCGGGACGCCTGGAGCGGGCGCCCCAAACCGCCGGTTCTGGTTTCGGCGGGGACGCTGGTGGCAACGGCGGGTCCGTGCCTGGATGCGGATCCCGGCACCTGGGAGGTGTTGGAGGAGATACCGGTCCGCTCCCTCCTGGGGCCGGTCTTTTTGGCCCGGGCGGTGCGTCCGGGATCGGTGAAGCTGGCCGGGGTCACCTCCGCAAAGGGGATCGATCGGGTGTTGGAGGGTTTTCAGCGTCACGGCGCCCGCCTGGCGCTGATGGATGGAGCCTATGACCGGAAGGCGGCGGCCCATCCCCTCCGGGCGGACGGGGTGGTCCTCGTGGCCGGGGCCAGTGCCGGCAGGACCTTGGAGGCGGTCGTCCGGCGGACAGAGGAATGGGTGCGGATTTTCAATCTCCCGCCCTGCGAGGATCCGCTGCTGAAGAAAGCGGGGGAGCGAGCCCTGCTCGAGGGGCGCCCGGTGGGAATCGTCGGGGAAGGAATCGAGCCCTTTCCCCTGCCTTCCCTCCTGGTCGATCGGGGGAGGCTGACGGCGGCGGTGGAAAGCCGCCCGTGGTCGGCCCTGGCCATCCCCGGCGCGTTAACCGACCGGACCTTATCGCGGCTCACCGAATGCGGGTGGACCCGTCCCCTGCTCCTTTCGTCCCCTACCCACGCCTTCTTTTCCTTAAGGACCCTGCGGGCTTTTCTGCGGGCCGGCGGGGAGATCGGTTACCTGGAACGCGCCCGCCTGATCGGCGTCGCGGTCAATCCCGTTTCTCCGGAGGGCGGCTGCTTGGATCCCCGGGAGATGAAGCGGCGGATTGCCGATGTGTGTCGTCCCGTGCCGGTGATCGACGTGATCCGGGACGGGATTGGGTGATGAAAGGGAATGGAAACCGGGGGAGGTGGGGCGGTGTTTCTCGATGAGCAGACAAAACAGCACCTGTTGTGGGAGGATCTCCTTCAGCGCTTTCGTCCGCGGACACCGATGGGACGGGCATCCTGGGCGCGTTTCGTCCCCTTTCTTCCGGGGCAGGAACGGGAATGGGCGGCGGTTTTGGAGGAACAGGAGCGGCTCCGGGAGGCGGTCGAAGCCGATTCCGACTGGGGACGCAAAGTCGATGCCTGCCTGTCCCGGATGCCCGATGTACAACCCCTGTTCCCCCTCCTGCGGGGGGGAGAGTCCCCCGGCATCTCCGGCTGGTTCCGGCTGAAGGGATTTTTGTGGCAGGTGAAGGCCCTGTGGGACCGGCTCCGGGAAAAGGGGCTTCACCCCCTCCTTTCGGGGGTGGAACCGGAACGTAGTCTCGCCCTTCTCCGCCGGCTCAACCCGGATCCGCCCCTGACCCCCTCCTTTTCCCTCGTTCCCGCCTTCGACCGGCGGATCGGCCTCCTCCGCCGGGAGTTGGAACGGGTGGACCGGATGCTCCGGGAAGAAAGGGAAGGGATTCGCCGACGGATCCAGGAGGAATACGGGGTTGGTCCCAACCGGTTGGGGGAGTGGGTGGTGGACCGCCGGTCCGACGTCGCCCGCCGGATGGCGGCGGATCGCCACCTCCGGTTGGTGCGGGAGACGGCCTTCGACTGGGTTTTCGTTTCCGGGCTGTCGCCGGAGGGGGAAGAGCGGGAAGCGGCACGGGCGGAGCTGGAGCGACGCCTCGAGGCGGTGGAGCGGGAGGTCCTGGAGGAATTGGCGCGGGCCTTTGCTCCCCATGTTTCCCCCTTGGAACGGGCGGCGGAGGCGGTGGCCCGATTCGATCTGCAGTGGAGCCGGATGGAGGCCGCCCGAACTTGGAGGGGATGCCGCCCCCGTTGGTCCGGGGGATCGATCCGGGTGGAGGGGGGCGTCCATCCCGTGGTGGCCGAACGCCTGGAGCGGGAAGCGGGGCGCTTTACACCGGTGGATATCCGGGTGGACAAAGGGGTGACGGTGATCGTCGGCCCCAATATGGGAGGGAAAACGATGGCCCTCCGAACGCTGGGGGCGATTGTCGCCTTGGCCCAGCACGGATTTTTCGTCCCCGCCGCCCGCTGTGACATGCCTCTGGTCGCCTTCGTCTCCGGAGTGATGGGCGACGGCCAGGATGCCAGGGCCGGGCTCAGCACCTTCGGGGCGGAGGTGAAGCGGGTGGCGGATTGGTTCCGGGAGAAGGAAGGGGGACTCCTCCTGATCGACGAGATCGGCCGCGGGACCAATCCGGTGGAAGGGGCGGCCCTGTCAGCGGCGGTGACCGCCTCCCTCGCCCGGTCCGACCATTGGGCGGTCCATGTCACCCATTATGCGGAGGTTTTGGAGGTGGCGGGGGTCCGCAGGTATCGAACCGCCGGTTTGGGGGATGCGGAGAAGGGAGGAGTCGATTGGAGGGGAGACGACGGGGCATTCCGGATGGATTATCGCCTGATTCCCCTGCCGGAGGGAGCGGGGATACCGCACCAGGCGCTTTTGATCGCCGAGGCGATGGGCATGCCCCGGGAGATCGTGGAGGAAGCCCGGCGACGAATCCCGGGGCATGCCGGTTCCGCCGCGGGCCCGGAAGTGCCCGGTCCGGGGCGGAAGGAATGCCGGAAAATCGATGATGCTCGTCCCATGCTTTGAGAAAACCACGACATGGCGGGAGGGGAAACGGCGTGGAAGTGGAACGGAAGTTGCGACTGGATCCCCAGCTGATCGACCGAGCGCGACGTGCGGCGGCGGAGATCGCCGCCGATGTGGATCGGTTTATCGCCGATCGCACGACGGTGGCCGTGGAACGGACCGTCCTGCGCCTGATGGGGATTGACGGGGTGGATGCCGAAGGGGTTCCCCTACCCAATGTCTTGGTGGACCGCATTCGGGAGTTGGGGGGACTCGGGATCGGAGCGGCCCCCTGGTTGATCAACGCCATGCTTCACACCGGGGCGGCTCCCCAGGAGACGGCGGAGGCGGTGGCGGCCGGCTCCCTGGATCTGGCCCGCCTCCCCTGGGCCGAGGGGGAGGCGATCCGGCGGAAGGGGGCGGAGTTGGCCGCCGCGGGGCTGGAACGCATCGAACGGAACCGCCGGGTGCGCGATGAGAGGCTGCACCGGTTGGGCGAAGGCAAAAAGCCTTACCTGTACGTGATCGTGGCCACCGGGGACATCTATGAGGACGCCGTCCAGGGAAAGGCGGCGGCGCGGCAAGGGGCGGATATCATCGCCGTGATCCGCAGCACGGGGCAGAGTCTGCTCGATTATGTCCCCTACGGGGCGACCCGGGAAGGGTATGGCGGCACCTACGCCACACAGGAAAACTTCCGGATTATGCGCCGGGCCCTGGATGAGGTGGGCGAGGAGATCGGGAAGTACATTCGCCTCTGCAACTACTGCTCCGGCCTGTGCATGCCGGAGATCGCCGCCATGGGGGCCCTGGAGCGGCTGGACGTGATGTTGAACGACGCCCTTTACGGCATTTTGTTCCGGGACATCAACATGCAGCGCACCCTGATCGATCAATCCTTCTCCCGGATGATCAACGCCTATGCCGGCATCATCATCAATACCGGGGAGGATAACTACCTGACCACCGCCGATGCCGTCGAAGCGGCCCACACGGTATTGGCGTCCCAGTTCATCAATGAGCAGCTGGCCCTCCTGTCCGGCCTCCCTCCGGAACAGATGGGATTGGGCCACGCCTTTGAGATGGATCCCGATCTGGAGGACGGGCTGTTGATGGAGATCGCCCAGGCCCAGATGGCCCGGCAGATCTTTCCCGACGCCCCCCTCAAATACATGCCTCCCACCAAGCATATGACGGGAAACATTTTCAAGGGGCATGTCCAGGATGCGATGTTTAACCTGGTGAGCATCCTGACGGGTCAGGGGATTCAGCTGTTGGGGATGATGACCGAAGCGATGCATACCCCCCATATCCACGACCGAAAACTGGCCATCGAGTCGGCCCAGTATATCTTCAACAATGCCCGCCACCTGGGCGAGGAGGTTTTGTTCCGGCCCGGCGGGCGAATCGAAAATCGCGCCCGGGAAGTCCTGAGCAAAGCCGTCGCCATGCTGGAGGAAGTCCGGGGAATCGGCTTGTTTCGAGCCATTGAGCGGGGCCTTTTCGCCGATGTAAAACGGGCCTTCGACGGAGGTCGGGGGCTGGAGGGGGTCGTGGAAAAGGAAGAGGAATACTACAACCCCTTTGAAGAGGCCCTCCGGCATCAGCTCGGACTTTCCGAAAGGGAGGGAGCGTGGAATGAAAGCGGATCTCACGCGCGTGAAGCCCTACGGGGACATGATGAATGACGGGGTGGTCCAGCTCAGCTTTTCTCTCCCGGTTCCCGTCGGGGAGGAAGCCCGGGAAGCGGCCCGACAGTTGGCGGCCAAGATGGGATTGGAGGAGCCCCAGGTGTATCACATGACCGACCTGGGCGAAGGGTTCACCTATTTTATCGTCTACGGCAGATGCACGCATACTGTCGATTTGACCGCCATTCGCGTATCCAAGGTGGATGCGCCGGTGATGGACTTCCACGAGATCAACCGGTTCATCCGGGAACGGATCGGTCGCAAGGTGGTGGTCCTGGGCGCCTGTACGGGCACGGACGCCCACACGGTGGGCATCGATGCCATCATGAACATGAAAGGGTACAAAGGGGAATACGGGCTGGAGCGGTATCCGGAAATCGAGGCCCACAATCTGGGAAGCCAGGTTTCCAACGAAGAGTTGGTGGCCCGGGCCCTGGAATCCAACGCCGATGCGCTCCTGGTCTCCCAGGTGGTGACCCAAAAGGGGGTTCACATTACCAACCTGACGGAATTGGTGGAGCTGGTGGAGGCCGAGGGGCTGCGCGATCGGCTGATCCTGATATGCGGCGGTCCCCGGATTCACCACGAATTGGCCCTGGAGCTGGGGTACGACGCCGGCTTTGGGCCCGGAACGCTTCCGCCGGAGGTGGCTTCCTTCATCGTCCAGGAATTGGTCCGGCGAAGGGATCAGGGGCGGATCGGAGCCTGAGCGGCTCCCCGCCCCTTTTATTTTTCTGCCTTCTCCCGGTTGTTTTCTACCGATCCTCCTTTAAAAATCAAAAGAATCCTCCTCGTTTCTTCCCCGGCCATACGGCTTTCCTCCCCGGCGTCGGATTTCAAAAAATTTGCCCAATCAATTTGTGCAACTTTGATCTTGAAGTCGATTTTTTGTCTTTCTCTTATCGAAATTCCTTCAAATTCAATCGATTGTTGAATACTTGCCGGGATTGTATTACATTACAACTATATAGACATTCATTAAAATCTATAAAAAATCTCCTTTGATATTCAAGATTATCCAGATATTTGAATCAAACTTTTGCCCTTTGATGAACGCCACGCGATGAAATCCAGGGTCTGCGAGGATGATTCATGGAGCAAACATTGGGGACACCTGTCCGCCTTTCCCGCAAGGAGAAATACCGAAGAAAAAGGACCTATCATCCGATCGTCTGGTTTTTGATTGTCGGAACCGCCGTGACCCGCGTCGCTTCTTTCATGAGCCTTCCGTTTTTGGCCATCCATCTCGCCGACAACCTCCGGTTGAATTCCTTTATGATCGGCTTCATTCTCGGCATGAACGGGTTGACGGGCGCTTTGGGGGGGTTTATCGGAGGTTATCTGTCGGATCGGTGGGGGCGGCGGCCGATCATGCTGAGCGCCTTTTCGGTATGGACCGGAGTGTTTTTCGGCTTCTGGTTTGCGGAACAGCCGTACCACTTTATCGTACTGAACGGGTTAAACGGCCTGTGCCGGGCGTTTTTTGAGCCGACGTCCCAAGCCCTGATGGCGGACGTATCGCGGCCGGAACAGCGACTCCGGATCTTCAATTTGCGTTATGTCGCCATCAATGTGGGCATGGTGGTCGGCCCGGTGATCGGCTCCTACCTGTATTACCTCGTCGGTACACAGGTTTTTCTCTATACCGGATGCATTTATGCGGTTTACTTATTCTTTCTTTTCCGGATGTCCGCCAAATATCGCCGGGATACCGGGAGCCGCGGGGGCGAACGCATTCGCTTTTCCGAGTGTCTGAGGGTGATTCGACGGGACCAGGCCCTGGGGTGCTTTGTGCTGGCCGGTATTTTGTTTTTTACCGTATATGCCCAGATCGACTCCTCCCTCCCGATCTTCCTCTCCCAATTGGACAAGAGTTCGTTATATCCCGCCCTGCTCACCATCAACGCGGGAATCGTGGTGCTGTTTCAATATTTCATTTCCCGGTGGACGGAAAAAAAGAGCATTCTGACCAGCCTGTTGGTCGGCAGCGGCTTTGTGATCCTCGGGTTTTTCAGTTTCGCGGCCGGGGAGGAGCATTCGACCTTTATCACCGGGATCGTCCTGATCACTCTGGGGGAAATCCTGATTTTCCCCGTTTCCAGCTTGTTCATCGACCGGCTGGCGGATGACCGGATGCGCGGAACCTATTACGGGGCCAACCAGTTTTCCCAGATGGGGCTGTTTTTGGGGCCGCTGGTCGGCGGCTGGCTTTTGGATACCGTCGGCGGGCGAAACCTGTGGTGGTTGATGGTGCTGGGCACCCTGTACATCATCTGGTTTCACGCGCTGGGTTACCGCAAGTACGCACAAAAAAAGGGGTACAGCATTCTGGAGGTGATCCGGCGGGTTCTGGTGGATCTGCACATGGTTTCCCTGCTCAAGTCGGTGATCAAGCTGGTACCGGTGCTGACGCTGATCGCGCTGTCCATCCTCCTCTCCTATCGCTTCATTGAAGACCGGTTGGAAGCCCAGCCCCGGACCCAAACGGTTCAGGTGGAGATCACCCCGGAAGCCAACTTGTTCGAGATCGGCAAGCAGTTGGAGAGCAAACAGCTGATCCACAATTACATCCTGTTTCCGATGTATTCCACCAGTTACTCGCTTTTCAAGCAGGTGTATATCCAGCCCGGCGTGTACCAGATCCCGCCGGAGATGGAACTGGAAGAGATCATGCACACCCTCTCCAAAGGGACGTATCAGGTCGTCATCCCGGAGGGGGCTACGGTGTCTGACATCGCGACCATCTTCACCTACTACGGCGTCTCCCGTGAAGAGTTTTTGCAGGCCGTCAATCGCAAGGATTATCCCTTCGATTTTGTCAAGGAGATTCCGGATCAGCGTCCCTATCGCCTGGAGGGTTATTTGCTGCCGGGAAAATATGAATTCCGTGTCGACGCGTCGGCGAGGGAAATCGTGGAGACCCTGTTGTATCGCTTTAACAAATTGCTCAATGAGCAGACTCGCAAAAAATTGGAGAAGGGAAACTTGAGCATCGATGAGTGGGTGATCGTCTCCTCGTTGATTGAACAGGTGGAGCCCCATTCGGACAATCGACCCTATGTGGCCCGGCAGATCTACGATCGCTTAAACAGCGGGCAGAAATTGGGAATCTGGTCGCTGCCCCAGCCCTATTCGCGCATGAAACAATACTATACATCCCTGTATCCGGGCCTTCCCCCCGGTCCGATCAACAATCCGGGGAAGGATGCCTTGCAATCGGCGATCAACCCGAAGAAAGCCCGATAAGGGCCCCTCGATCGAGGGGCCCTTTGGCATGGGTTGTTGGAATTAAGGGTTTTCGATTTTTTTCCAATGGGTGTGGGGATGTTCGGTGCTGAGCCCCTGATAGGACTC
>JAJYSD010000031.1 GCA_021793745.1 Bacillota bacterium | reverse complement strand
ATTATTTCGATGTGGCCGACTCGGTGATCATGATGGATGAATACCAGCCCCGGGATGTCACCGCTGAAGCGAAGGCGATCGCCGCCGAGAAGAGCAATGCGCGGAAGCAGGAGGGCGGCGATTCCTTCGGGGAAGTGACGCACCGGACGGTGCTGTCCAAGGGTTTCGATCCCCGGAAGGGGAAAAAGGAAAAGGCGGATGCCAAAGGGCTTCACACGATCCAGTTCGGGACGACCACCGTCGACCTGTCCGCCCTGGAACAGTTGGTCGATGTGAGTCAAACCCGGGCCGTCGCCGAAATGATGCGTCTGCTGGGTCGGATGGCCGACGGCCGAAAAACCCTGAAGCAGCTGGTGGACGAGTTGTACGAGCGAATCGAGGAAAAGGGGCTGGATGCGATCTCTCCCTTTTTCGGCCAGCATCCCGGGGATCTGGCCCTTCCGCGGAAACTGGAGCTGGCCGCGGCGGTCAACCGCCTGCGCACATTGTCCATACGGTAAGGGGAGCACGGCTGTGAAAGAAGTGACCATTTACACCGACGGCGCCTGTTCCGGCAACCCCGGCCCCGGAGGGTGGGCGTCGGTTCTGATGTACGGCGGCCGGATCAAGGAGATCTCCGGCGGGGAGAGGAGGACCACCAACAACCGGATGGAGCTGACGGCGGCCATCGAAGCGCTTCGCCGCCTGAAGGAGCCGTGCCGGGTCCGTCTCTATACGGACAGCGCCTATCTCGTCAACTGTTTTAAGCAGCGCTGGTATGAGAAATGGGAGAAAAGCGGCTGGGTAAACAGCCGGAAGGAGCCGGTGGAGAATCGGGATTTGTGGCAGGAGCTGCTCCGGCTGGTACGGATCCACGATGTCCAGTTTTTAAAGGTGAAGGGACACGCCGATGATGCGTGGAACAATCGGTGTGATGAGCTGGCCCGGGCGGCGGTGCCGCGAAGCGGGGAAGGCTGAAGGATGGAAAGCGGGAGGGGGTGGCAGGATGCGTCCGGAGGAAATCAAGGCCCGGTTGATCGAAGAGGCGAAGCGGCTCCACATCGACAAGATCGGCTTTGCGTCCGCCGATCCGTTTCTCGAATTGAAGGAACGGCTCGTCGAGCACCGGCGGAAGGGATATGAATCGGGGTTTGAAGAGCCGGATCTGGAGAAGCGGACCCATCCGGAGAAGATCCTGCCCCAGGCGAAGAGTCTCATCGCCATCGCCCTGGCCTACCCCTCCCGGTTGCCGAACCCGCCCAAGTCGAAGCCCGGTGCCTACCGCGGCATCTTCTGCCGGGCATCCTGGGGGCGGGATTATCACCACGTTCTCCGGGAGCGGCTGGAGGCCTTGAAGGCGTGCCTGCTTGCCATGGTTCCGGACGCTTCCGTGGAAATCCTGGTGGATACCGGCCCGCTGTCCGACCGGGCCGTTGCGGAGCGGGCCGGCATCGGCTGGGTGGGAAAGAACACCGCCCTCATCACCGAAGAATTCGGTTCCTGGGTGTATCTCGGGGAGATGATCACCGATGTCTACCTGCCCCCGGATACCCCGGTGACGGAGGGCTGTGGCGATTGCACCGCCTGTTTGGACGCCTGTCCCACCGGGGCGCTGGTTCAACCCGGTCAATTGAACGCCCAGGATTGCCTGGCCTATTTGACCCAGACCAAGCAGCTGGTGCCGGAGCCCTTCCGGGAAAAGATCGGCAACCGGCTGTACGGCTGCGACACTTGCCAGGTGGTGTGTCCCTATAACCGGAAGGTGAACTTCACCCACCAGCGGGAGTTTGCGCCGGATCCGGAAAAGGTGAAGCCCCTGCTGAAGCCGATCCTCGGCTTGAGCAACCGGCAATTTCGCCGGGAATTCGGGGAGATGGCCGGTTCCTGGCGGGGGAAAGGACCGATTCAGCGGAACGCGATCATCGCCCTGGCCCATTTTCGCGACCCTTCGGCGGTTCCCCTTCTCACCCGGCTGCTCCGGGAGGATCCGCGGCCGATGATCCGCGGGACGTCCGCCTGGGCGTTGGGCAAAATCGGAGGGGAAGAGGCGCGGGCAGCGCTCTGTGCCGCAGAACAGGAGGAGAAGGACGTCGACGTCCGTCAGGAGGTAAAGCGGGCCCTTTCCCGAATCCAGGAGGGGGTGGGATCCGCCCCTTCGGCCCACGGCGGTGAAGGAGGTTCGTAAGCGCCTCCGTAGTTTCCACTATTTTCAAGGAGCGGCTTTCCCCTTTTTCCCGTTTAAAGAAACAAAGGAGGTTTTTTTATGGTGCTGGAACCGCGGGTCATCGCCTGGAGCGAGATGGACAGTCCCATCGGCCCCCTCATCCTGGCGATGACCGCCCGAGGGATTTGCTATATCGATTTCGGTTCGGGAGAGCGGGGGCAGATCGGCCTCAAGGTGTGGACCCGCCGCCGGTTTCACACCGTCCGCCTGGAACGAGCGGATCGGGAATTGGCGCCCGCGGCGGAACAATTGATGGAATATTTTGATGGACATCGCCGCCGCTTTGATCTCCCCGTCGACCTGAACGGCACGCCCTTTCAGCTGCGCGTCTGGCGGGAGCTCCAGACCATTCCCTTCGGAGAGGTGCGCTCCTACAAGGAGGTGGCCCGGTCCATCGGCACCCCCAAAGCGGTGCGCGCCGTCGGCGGAGCCAGCAACAAAAATCCCGTGCCGATCCTGGTTCCCTGTCATCGCGTCATCGGCTCCAACGGTTCCCTCGTCGGTTACGGAGGCGGGCTGTCCATCAAAGAGCGCCTGTTGAGGCTGGAGGGAGCCCCGCTGCCGCAGGATCTCCGGAAGTGAAGAGGACGGATCGTCCTCATTTTTTGCGCTGTTTTTCCCATTCGCTCCAGTAGGTTTTGGGCAGATCCTCCGGCGCGTCTCCGGGAACCGTACAGAGCAATTCCAAACGGTGACCGTCGGGATCGCTGAAATAAACGGAGGCGTTCCTCTGGTCGGAGAACGACGGGTTCGATCGGCTCGAATTTCCCATCCCGTTCCGGTTGGATGCCCCGCTTCTTCAGCCAGTCGATCGCCCCCAAGGCGATATGCTTGGCAAACACATGATTTCCCCGGGGCTTTTCCCACAGACCCAATCAGCTCTTTTCCGGTTCAATCCACATGAAGGCGATGCCCTCCGTCTTCCATGCCAGCGTCAGTCCCAGTTTTTCGTAGAAGGCAATCGATCGATCCAACGACGCCACTTGAAAGTGCACTTCATACAAGCCTTTGATCATGGAACTCCCTCTCCCTTTCTTCTCGGATCCACTAAAGTATATTTCCATATAAAAAAGTTTATAAACTATGAATTTCGCTTCTGAGGGAGCCCTCGCCGATTCGTCCAGCTGGAGAGTTCGCCGTTTTCGGCATAAAGGGAGGGACTCCGCGGAGTGGATGCGATCTCCGCGGAGTCCCTCGGATCGTCGGATGGGCAGGAGGTTATTTCACGGCTCGGGCAGCGGCCTTGACCAAATTCACGGTTTGATCGACGGTCACTTTGCGGTGTCTCTGGAAGGCCGGATCGATATAAACGGAGCGGTCTTCCGGGTAGAATTCCTGCGCCGCCACGTGCAAATGGCCGCCCGGCACATCATCGGCTCCGAGGCCCAGACGGACGCGGTTGGAACGGTACTGGCTTTCGTTGGAGAGGTAGTCCCCTCCGCTGCCGGATCGCGCCTTCGAACCGGGGGTCGGTCCGTTTTCATGGCAGACGGCTTCTTCGTAATCGGGCGGCAGCCACTCACACACCTCGTTGTTCCGGATCACCGGCCACGGCCCCGTATCAGCATCGATCATCGCCTCCACAGGCAAGGTGGTTTCGATAAACTCGGGCAGAGGATCGGGCATCGGCCAGTGGGATACGGTCGGGATCACGCTGGAACGGGATTCCAGGTTATTGTCGATGCCCGTGTGCCAGCGTCCGGCGTAGCCTTCGATCGCCATCTTGCGTTCGCCGCCCTGGCTGATGGTCATCATTAAATCGATACGTTTCGGACCCGGTTTCAGGTAGGGGGCGAAGGTGTCCTCAACTATGCCGTCCTCAAAATCCCTCCAGCGCACCGGAAAGATCACCGCCTGGATCACGGCGGGGCCGTCATCCGTTTGGATGCGCAAGCCGTCCAGCTGCAGGGCTGCGGCGCCGGAGGGGTTGCTGCGTCGAAACTCCTGTTCAAGCCGATAGGGGTCAAAGCCGCTGACGAGGATTCGCTTCACACCCTTTCCTTTGGGGAAGTCAATGGAAGGAATCCCCCGGGACGTGTACTCCAACTGTTTCAACAGGTCCTGCTTGTCCGATTCCTGGATCTGGAAATCGGGGGTCCATTGGTGCAAAGCCCGTGTCATGTGAAGCCGTGCCCAGTAGAGGGGCCGGTCGTCATACCGGTCCAGAGGGCCCAGATCCCGGCGCTTCCCTTGGGCGCGATCGACGGCGGTCCGCCACAACCGGGAGGCGTGCTTTGTCACCACCCTTTTCGCATCCGCCAGGTGATTGGCGGAGCACAAGTCGCGCTCAAACTTTTCCACGAGGCGGTCAAATCGGCTATCTTCCAAAATTTGTTGCGGTATGGGCGCCCCCTCCGCAATCCGTTGTTCCTCCGGCGTCACGGGAAGGGTCGGATCGAAACACTCCCCACGCTGTTGGGAGGAAGCGTCGGACCTTTCAGCAAAGGCCGGGCCGGTGAACAGGGTGGATGCCAACAAAAGAACGGCGATGGAAAGGGCGGATGTCCGGTGTAAAGAGCCGTTTACCATCGGTTGATCGCCTCCCAGGGTTTCTCGGTTGCCTGCGGATTTTGGCAAATTGATTGACAATTATCATTGTAAGGAGCAAAAAAATAATTTGCAACCGTCGGTTTATCGCTCGGGAGGCGTTAAAGGGTTAAAGAATTGATCCGAAAGGCTCCATTTTTATCTCTCCTCGATGGAGGGGAATGGGGTGCTTTTGGGACAATCCCGATTTTTTGTGAATCCTACCTCTTCCGGTCTATTTCTTCTCTTTCTCTCATATTGATAGAGAAAAAGAGTCGAAGGAGTTCGAGATCATGGTGAGGCGTCCTTGGTACAAGCCGCTGGTCGCTTGGTTCGAGTCCCTGAACCGCTTCTGGCTGGAAGGGGAGGAGGAGCGGCTGTTACACCTGGCGACCGACTCCGAGGCGGAATGGGTTCAGCGGGAGATGGATCGCATGCAGCGGGCGCGGCAACTGGCCCGGGAGCGGGAAATACAGCCCCTCAAGGGGGAATGTCGCATCCGGGTGGCGCGGCGGGAACGGATCGAGGAGGAGGAAGTGCTCCTGTGGATTCGTTCCGACCGGCGATTGACGGTGGAGCAGAAGGGGAGCCTGATCGAAGAGGAAGAGATCGCCTGGTTCCGTGTTCAGGTCCAGTTTGTGGGGGATGGCTGGAGGATCGCCCACTGCACGCCGGAGGTGGAGCCGGTGGAGTGGGTCCGTCCGCCCCGGGTCAGCTTTTCCGATGAGCAAAGGCCTCCGGCCTTCCCTTCGGCGGGATATGACCGCCGGCGGGCGGTCCAGTACGCCAACCTCTGGTGGAACGGGTATAATCCCGCGTATCGCCGTTTTGACGTGGATTGCACCAACTATGTTTCCCAGTGCATCCATGCCGGAGGCATTCCGATGGACTTTTCTCCGATGCGCGACCGGGGCTGGTGGTATCGGACCGACCTGTGGAGTTACAGCTGGTCAGTTGCCCACAGCTTGCAGTGGTACCTGACGAAGGGGGGCGGCCCGATGCGGGCGGTCCAGGTGAAGCGGCCGGAGGAACTCGAACCCGGTGATATCATCTGTTATGATTGGGAAGGGGACGGAAGGTGGGACCACAATACCATCGTAACGGCCAAGGACCCGGCGGGGATGCCCCTGGTCAACGCCCACACGGTCAACAGCCGCCATCGCTATTGGGATTATCGCGATTCCCACGCCTGGAGCCCCAACACCCGGTACCGCTTCTATCGGATCGGGGGATAGCCCGCTGTCTTCGGGACCGGCGGCATCCTCACAGGATCGCGACCTTTTACGCCCGGGAATCTCAGTCCTTGCGGTTTTGGCTTGTCCCGTGCAAAGCGCCTGCAGGTCCGTTGATCGGGGCGTTCCCACAACGGGAAAAGGTCCGCGTTGGGGGCGACCGAAACAGCGGAAAATGAGATTCCGGTTTCCTGGCCGAGCGTTCGGCGGGCGAAAGGAGAGACGGGGATGCTTCCCGGGCTGGCAGGATCGGGGAATGGAAAGAGGTTCCGGAAGTGACGGTCCGTCGGTGGTTGACCGGCTGGAGGGGATTCGCATCCGGCAAATGGATTTGTTATGATGGGATTGAGCGGTCGTCGGGACAAAGCACGGCCATCCGCTCGCCGATCAAGCGGATTGGAAAGGCGCGGGTCCCGTAGAGAAAAGAGCCCGCATCCGATGCCTGCGGGCCGAAGGGCGATGCGATTAACGGTTTCTGCGTCGGCAAAAGCGGCGATGACGGCGGCAGAAGCGGCAGAAACGGCGATGGCGACGGCGGAAACGGCGGCAGCGACAGCGGCGACAACGGCGGCAGATGTGGCGCAGATTGCCGTAACCGTATCGGACCGTGCCCATGATAAACCCCCCTTCCCATTCCTTTCAATTTCTTCCTTCCTGCAATGTATGTGGTAGGATTCGTTTCCGTCAGGGTCGATTGCTAGGTTCATAGAAAATGTGCTCCTGTACGTTTGTGGAAGAACATGGACTTTTTGGGCCGGAAAACTTCTCGAAATGACGCGGGCTTGTCCTGATCGCGGCTTTTCGTCGTCCTCGGATTCCGGGCAGCCGGCCATGACGGCGGGAGGATGTGATTGGGGGTGAGGAGGGATGGAGAATGGCCTTTCATATTGTGCTGGTTGAACCGGAAATTCCGCAAAATACCGGCAATATCGCCCGAACCTGCGCCGCGACGGGGGCGATCCTTCACCTGGTGAAACCCTTGGGCTTTTCCCTGGATGACCGGTACGTGAAGCGAGCCGGTTTGGATTACTGGGATCGGGTCCGGCTTTATACCTACGACTCCTTTGAAGAACTGGCGGCTTCTTTTCCCGGAAGGCGTTTTTTTTGTGCGACCACGAAGGCGGTCAAATCCTACACGGAGTTTCAATTTCGGGATGGGGATCTGTTGGTCTTCGGCAAGGAGACGGCCGGCCTTCCCGCCCAACTCCTGGAGCGCTATCGCGACACCTGTATCCGCATTCCGATGCTTCCCGAAAACCGTTCCCTCAACCTGTCCAACGCGGCGGCCATCGTGCTCTACGAGGCGTTGCGCCAAAACGGTTTTCCCCACCTGACGTAAAATCGATCCACCCGAATAGTTCGAAAGTGGTACAATCGAATTGTGCAAGAGCGGAAGAAACGCGATTGAGGTGAGGAGGGCGTGGGCCGATGATTCGAGCCTGTTTGTTTGATTTGGACGGCACGTTGTTACCTCTGGATACGGACCGGTTTATCGAAGTGTATATGCGGGAATTGGCTCCCTACGTGGCCCATGTGATTCCACCGGATCAGCTGATCCCCTCCGTCTGGCGGGCAACCCGGGCGATGATCGAAGACAACGACCCCGAAAAGACCAATGAAGAGGTTTTTCAGCACCATTTCTTGTCCTTGACCGGATTGGAGAAGGAGTCGATCTGGCCCCTGTTTGAACAGTTTTACCGGGAACGCTTTCCCCAACTGAAAAAGCACGCCCGACCCAGCGATATCGCCAGGCAGGTGGTGCAGGCGGCGTTGGATCGGGGGTGTCGCGTGGTGGTCGCCACCAATCCGGTCTTTCCGCGCGTGGCGATCCAGGAGCGGCTGCGCTGGGCGGGGGTGGATGATCTGCCCTTTGAATGGGTGACCTATCATGAGGAGACCCGCTATTGCAAGCCCCGGGTGGAGTATTACCGGGATATCGTCGACCGGATCGGCCTTCCCCCGGGGGAATGCGTCATGGTCGGCAACGACATGCAGGAGGATATGGTGGCCTCCACCCTGGGAATAAAAACCTACTGGGTGACGGATTGGCGGATTGATCGGGGGCAGCCCACCTATTCCGTGGATCAGGCGGGAAGCCTGGCCGACCTCCTCCGATCGATCCGGGAAGGGGAAGGCGTTTTTTCCCAAACTCCCAACTGACGGTCTGATGCACAAAAAAAAAACGAGCCCTTCA
>JAJYSD010000030.1 GCA_021793745.1 Bacillota bacterium | reverse complement strand
GGCCAATCTGTTCCTCTCCTACGCCTCCCACGAGGGGCTAACCGAAGACCCCGACGAGCGGAGATCCTACCGTCGCTGGCTCCTTCAGACGGCGGAGGACGTGTGGAACGGGTTTTTGGAGCGCTTCTACCGGCTGTGGGATGAACACGTGAAGGATGCGATGTGGTCCGCTCCGGGTTATCGGGAGGCCTATGCGCTTCGCCTCCTGCAGGACTCCGCCGGGTTCGCCGGGTGCAAGATGATGCGGCGGGTGATCGGTCTCGTACCGGTGGCCGATCTGGAAACGATCGAGCCGCTGGAGGTGCGGGCGGCGGCGGAAAGACAGGCGCTCCGCATCGGAGTGCAGCTGGTGCTCCGCCGCGGTCAGATGCGGCGAATCGAGGATATCACGGCGCTGGTTCGCCGGGAAGGGGAGGGAGAATGCGGATGAAACCGGAAATCGAGCTGCCGCACCCGCCGGCGGTGGTCTGGAAGGAAGGTCGCCTGTGGCTGTTGGATCAGCGCCGCCTGCCGACGGAGACGGTCTATCTGGAACTGACCCGCTTCGAGGAGGTGCGGGAGGCGATTCGGGACCTCGCCGTGAGAGGAGCTCCGGCCATCGGAATCGCCGCCGCCTACGGCCTGTATTTGGGCGTCCGAAATGCACCGGAAGCGGATGAAACGGGCTTTTGGCGGGAATTGCGGCGGGTGGCCGAGCGGCTTAGCGCTTCCCGGCCGACGGCGGTCAACCTGAGCTGGGCGCTGCAGCGGATGGTTCGCCGGGCGGAGAGGATGAAGGGCAGCCCCCTGTCGGAGGTCAAGGAGGCCCTGTTCCAGGAGGCGGAAGCGATTCGGCGGGAGGATGCCGAGGTGTGCCGGCGGATCGGGGAATACGCCCTCTCCCTCCTCGAGGACGGCATGGGCGTGCTCACCCATTGCAATGCGGGGGGATTGGCCACGGCGGCTTACGGAACGGCCCTGGCCCCGCTGTATCTCGCCCAGGAACGGGGATGGCGGCTCAAGGTGTTCGCCGATGAAACGCGGCCCGTGCTGCAGGGGGCCCGTTTAACCGCCTATGAACTGATGCAGGCGGGGGTCGACGTCACCCTGATCTGCGACAACATGGCGGCCGCTGTCATGCAGAGGGGATGGGTGCAGGCGGTGCTCGTGGGTACGGACCGGGTGGCGGCCAACGGGGATGTGGCCAACAAGATCGGTACCTACGGTCTGGCGGTGCTGGCCAGGGCCCACGAAATTCCCTTTTACGTGGCGGCGCCCACCTCTTCCATCGACCTGGAGACTCCGACGGGTGAGGAGATTCCCATCGAAGAGCGTCCTGTGGAGGAGGTGACGCAGGGCTTCGGAAAGCGGACGGCTCCCGAGGGTGTGGCCGTCTTTAACCCGGCCTTCGACGTGACCCCCGCCGAGTATGTGACGGCGATCGTTACCGAACGGGGGATCATCCGTCCCCCCTTTGCCGAAGGCTTGCGGCGGGCGGTGGGGACGACGGAGTAAGGGGGCATTTCCCTTCGGGCGCACCGATCGATTCCCAACCAGGTTCCGCCGCCTGCAGGGCCGTTTCTCGTCCAACCCTTTTGGGGGTGAGGATGACCCCCCTAGGGATCGATTGCCGTTTATGGTAAAATGGTCGTGAAGGCGGCGGAAGACTGTATCCAGCGGTCATTCGCTTTTTTCGGAAAAATGCAGTTCGCTTTGAAGGGTCAGAATCCTGTCCGCGTGCTTTCCGCTTTTCCGGAAAGGATGTCCCGACCACCGGGCACCTTGAGCCGAAAGGAGGTGAGCCGATGGCCCTGAAAGGGGTCTTGCCTCCGCCCAGCCATTTCCCGCTGTCCTCCTAGGGCGGGAGCGATCCGCGGCCGGTCAAACAGACGTTTACCGACAGCAGTCGATTCCCGTCCCCTATTCATCGACGGGAGGAGATCGCATTGCGAGAAGGAATCAAGTGGGTCTGTCTGGCCTCCGTTCTCTGGGGAACTGCGGGGTTGGTGGGGAAGGGATTGACGGCCGATCACGGCCTCGATCCGCTGGCCGTCGCTGCCTGGCGGCTGTTGATCAGCTCCCCCCTGCTGCTGGTTGCCGCGTGGCGGGAGGGTCGCCGCATCGAGACCAAAGGGGAATCGCTGCGCCCCCATGCGAGGTGGTTCCTGCTGTTCGGACTGGCGGTGGCAGGGTATCAGCTGGGGTATTTTTCGGCGGTGGATCGAACCATGGTGGCCACCGCGACCCTTCTCGCCGTGTGTACCGCTCCGCTGTTTGTGGCGCTGGTGGCCCGCTGGGCGTTCGGAGAGCGGCTCACCTTCCGGGTGACGGGGGCCCTGGTGTTAGGGTTGGCTGGAACGATGCTGCTGATCGGCCTCGACAGCTTGGTCGGCCTGGTGAATCCGCGCTGGTGGTCGGGGAATTTGCTGGCCCTGATCGCTGCGCTATGCTACGGAGGGTACATCCTGATCGGAAAGCGCTTGACGGGCGAACTGCCGCCGATCCGCATCGTCGCCGTCGCGTTCACCCTCGGAGCGGTCTTTCTGCTCCCTTTCCTCCACTTTCCCGATTTTTCCTGGGAAGCCTGGGGGATGATCCTCTATTTGGGACTGGTTCCCACGGGTGTTGCTTACATGTTCTATATTACCGGTCTGAACCGGACCACGGCGACCAAAGCGTCCATCGCTGCTCTCCTGGAGCCGCTGACGGCGACGCTTCTCGCAGTAGCTCTGCTGGGGGAGCGGCTCAGCCCATCGGAATGGGCCGGAGCCTCTCTGCTCCTTTTTTCCCTGTTTTTGCTGGCTTCTCCGGGAGGGGTTCAAGAACAGCCCCGCCCCCGCGGGAAGATCGGGTAGCCGGGCTGCTGCGGAGAAGGGGCGATGGATCCGCTTGAGAAAATGGCAAAGTACGACAAGGGGGTTTATATTCAATGGCCTACGTGATCACTTCACCCTGTAAGGACGAAAAGGCTGCCGAATGCGTTGAAGTATGTCCCGTCGATGCGATTCACGGTGACGATGTCCAGTATTACATCGATCCGGACACCTGCATCGACTGCGGTGCCTGCGAACCGGTCTGCCCGGTGGAGGCGATCTACCAGGAAGATATGGTTCCCGAAGAGGAGCAGGAATACATCGAGATCAACGCCAACTTCTTCAAGTGAGCCTGCGGCGCGGGTGTCGGCATCCGCACCCGCGCCTTTTTCCAGCTTGGACGGAATTTTCCGGGAATCGCAAAGTTTTTGTACCCCCCTTGACGCCGGAGGTTCATCAGATAAATAATAATCTTGAAAGCACTTTTTTCAAAGACTCGGGCCGTTGCCTGGACGAAGACTCTGCAAGGGATGTCAGAGAAGGCGCCTATCTGCGAAAGGTGTTTTTTTCTCAGCCTTAAATGAATGACCATTCATTCATAACGTTTTTTGCGGTAGGCGAAAACGGGAGAGGAGGATCGACTGTGCCGAAGATTAAACGGGCCGCCGTGCTCGGTGCCGGGGTGATGGGGGCCGCCATCGCCGGGCACCTGGCCAACGTGGGCATTCCCACTTATCTGTTGGACATCGTTCCGAGGGAATTGACGGAGGAGGAAAAGCGAAAGGGTTTGACGCTGGACGATCCCCGGGTGCGCAATCGTTTGGCCCAGGCCGGTAAGGATCGCCTCTTGAAGGAGAAGCCGTCGCCTCTGTATCACAGGGATGCGGCGAATCTGATCACCGTGGGCAACCTGGAGGACGACCTCGACAAGCTGGGTGAAGTGGACTGGATCGTCGAGGCGGTGGTCGAAAATCTGAAGATCAAACAGGACCTCTATGCCAAGGTGGAACAGGTCTGGAAACCGGGGACGATTGTCAGCTCCAACACCTCGGGAATCTCCATCCACGCGATGGTGGAGGGGCGCTCGGAAGAGTTCCGGTCCCATTTCCTGGGGACGCACTTTTTCAATCCGCCCCGCTACATGAAGCTGTTGGAGATTATCCCGACCGAGGCGACCCGCCCGGACATCGTGGAGGCGATGAAAACCTTCGCCGAGGAAGTGCTGGGCAAGGGGGTCGTCGTGGCCAAGGACACGCCCAACTTCATCGCCAACCGGATCGGCGTCTACGGCCTGCAGGTATCGTTGAAGGCGATGCTGGAGGCCGGACTGGGGCCGGATGAAGTGGATGCCATCACCGGCCGGGCGATGGGCCGTCCCAAGAGCGCCACGTTCCGCACCCTGGACCTGGTCGGTTTGGATACCTTCGTCCACGTCGCCAACAACGTCCGGGAAAATGTAAGCGATCCCGCCGAGAAGGAAACCTTCGTCGTATCTCCGCTGCTTCAAACCATGGTGGAGCGGAAGTGGCTGGGTCAAAAGACGGGGCAGGGTTTCTACAAAAAGGTGAAGGGGGAAAAGGGCAGCGAGATTCTCGCCCTGGATCCGGAGACGATGGAATACCGTCCCCGCAAGAAGCTGCGCGCCCCCTCCCTGGAAGCGGCCAAACGGGCCAAATCCCTGCCGGAAAAGCTCCAGGCCCTGGTGTATGCCGATGATGTGGCGGGCCGCTTCGCCTGGGAGATCACGAAAAAGACCCTCCTGTATTCAGCGGCGCGCATTCCGGAGATCGCCGACGACATCGTGAGCGTCGACCGGGCGATGAAGTGGGGCTTCAACTGGGATCTGGGACCCTTCGAAATGTGGGACGCCATCGGCGTGGAGAAGTCCGTCGCCCGCATGCGCGAAGAGGGGGAAACGATTCCGCCCCTCGTGGAGGAGCTGCTCGCATCCGGCGCCAAATCCTTCTACGGGGAGGAAGGCGGAAAAGTTCGCCACTTCCACATCGGCGGGAAGTTCCGTGACGTGGAGGAGCATCCCAAGACCCTTTCTCTGGATCGCCTGAAGCAGCAGAACCGGGTGATCAAGGCCAACAAGGGGGCCAGCCTGATCGACATCGGTGACGATGTGGCCCTGCTCGAATTCCATTCCCCCAAAAACGCCATCGGCGCCGACATCATCATGATGATCAACGCGGCGGTGAAGGAGGTTTCCGCCAACTATCGAGGGCTGGTCATCGGCAACCAGGGGACCAATTTCTGCGTCGGCGCCAACCTGATGCTGATCCTGATGGAGGCCCAGGACCAAAACTGGCCGGAGCTCGACCTGATGGTCCGCCAGTTCCAGAAGGCGATGGGATCCCTCCGCTACCTGGACCGTCCGGTGGTGGCCGCTCCCTTCGGCATGGCCCTGGGCGGCGGAGTGGAAGTTTGCCTCCCGGCGGACCGCATCCAGGCGTCGGCGGAAACCTACATGGGCCTGGTGGAAGTGGGCGTCGGCCTGATTCCCGGCGGCGGCGGAAACAAGGAGATGCTCCTCCGCTGGACCGAAGGGGTGGATCCGAAGGAAAAGCTCGTCCTGCAGCCCCTGGTGAACAAGGTGTTCGAGATCATCGGCATGGCCAAGGTGTCCACCAGCGCGCACGAAGCCCGGGACTACAAGTTCCTGCGGCCCTATGACGGCATCACCGTCAACCGGGATCACCTCCTGTACGACGCCAAGCAGGTGGTTCTGGCGATGGACCGGGCCGGATACCGGCCGCCGCAGCCCCGGAAGATTCCCGTGGTGGGTGAGTCGGGCTACAACGTGCTGAAACTGGGCGCCTACAACCTGCTGCAGTCGGGCTATATCACGGAGCACGACTACAAGATCGCCAGCAAGCTGGCCTATGTCCTGGCGGGAGGCGAAGTGCCCGAAGGGACGCTGGTCGATGAGCAGTACCTGCTGGATCTGGAGCGGGAGGCCTTCCTCAGCCTGGCCGGGGAGCCGAAGTCCCAGCAGCGCATGATGCACATGCTGACCAAGAACAAGCCGCTTCGGAACTGAGTCCGTAGGCGTAAAAGGGATACAAGGAAGGAGAGGAGAGTATGCGCGAAGCAGTGATCGTGGCGGGAGCCCGGACGGCGGTCGGCAAGGCCCACAAGGGCACGCTGAAGAACACCCGCCCCGAGGAGCTGGGAGCCGCCGTCGTCGGGGAACTGATGCGCCGGGTTCCCCAGGTGGATCCCAAGGAAGTGGAAGACGTGATCATGGGCTGTGCCATGCCGGAAGGGGAGCAGGGACTGAACATCGCCCGGATCATCGCTGTCCGCGCCGGCCTCCCCACGGAGGTTCCGGGGGTGACGGTCAACCGGTTCTGCTCTTCCGGACTGCAGACGATCGCCATGGCCGCGGAAAAGATCATGTGCGGCTTCGCCGACGTGGTGATCGCCGGCGGCGTGGAGAGCATGAGCATGGTACCGATGACGGGTTACAAGCCCTCCCCCAACCCCTACCTGATGGAGCATTATCCCCAGATCTACATGTCGATGGGGCACACGGCCGAGGAAGTGGCCAGAAGGTTCGGCGTCTCCCGGGAGGATCAGGACCGCTTCGCCGTGGAGAGCCACCGGAAGGCCCACCGGGCGATCCAGGAGGGCAAATTCAAAGATGAGATCGTTCCGGTCACCGTCAAGGAGCGGTACATCGACGAAAACGGCAAACTGCAGGAGAAGGAGGTCGTCTTCGACACCGACGAGGGGGTCCGTCCCGACACCTCCCTGGAAGCCCTGGCCAAACTGAAGCCGGTCTTCCGGGTGGACGGAACCGTCACCGCGGGGAACTCCTCCCAGACCAGCGACGGGGCCGCCGCCGTGATGGTGATGTCGGCGGAGAAGGCCGAGCAGTTGGGCGTCAAGCCCATCGCCGTCTTCCGCTCCTTTGCCGTCGGCGGCGTCGATCCCGACATCATGGGAGTCGGTCCGGTGGTGGCCGTTCCCAAGGCCCTGAAGCTGGCGGGACTGTCGCTGGATCAGGTGGACCTGGTCGAGCTGAACGAGGCCTTTGCCTCCCAGTCGCTGGAGGTGATTCGCCGGCTCGAGCTGAATCCGGAGATTGTGAACGTCAACGGCGGTGCGATCGCGCTGGGCCACCCGCTGGGCTGCACCGGCGCCAAACTGACGGTATCGATCCTCAATGAGCTGGCCCGCCGCAAGCAGAAAATCGGCGTCGTCACCATGTGCATCGGCGGAGGCATGGGTGCGGCCGGCGTGTTTGAGATGGTATCCTGAAAAACCCTAAAAGGAGGAGAAGAAGGATGTCGACGACCGAAAGCGTGGCCAAAAAAGGGGGCGGCTTCCTGCTGGAGCGGCCGGCTCCCGAGGAGATTTTCACCCCCGAGGACATCAACGAAGAGCAAAAGATGATCGCCAAGACCACCGAAGACTTCGTCAAGGAGCAGGTGTGGCCGGTTCTGGAGGAGATCGAGAACCACAACTTTGACCATACCGTGCGCCTTTTGAAACAGGCGGGGGAACTGGGACTGCTCGGGGCCGATGTACCGGAGGAGTACGGCGGTTTCGGACTGGACAAAATCACTTCCACCCTGATCACCGAGAAGATCTCCCTCGGCCGCTCCTTCGGACTCAGCCACGGGGCCCACGTGGGGATCGGGAGCCTGCCGATCGTCCTCTTCGGCAATGAGGAGCAGAAGAAAAAATACCTCCCCGCCCTGGCCACCGGCGAGAAAATCGCCGCCTACGCCCTGACGGAGCCCGGTTCCGGTTCCGACGCCCTGGGGGCCAAGACCACGGCCAAGCTGAGCGAGGACGGCAAGTACTACCTCTTGACCGGGGAAAAGCAGTGGATTACCAACTCCGGTTTCGCCGATGTCTTCATCGTCTATGCCAAGATCGACGGCGAGAAATTTACCGCCTTCATCGTCGAGCGGGACTTCCCGGGGGTCTCCGTCGGTCCGGAAGAGAAGAAGATGGGGATCAAGGGATCTTCCACCCGGACGCTGATCCTGGACGAAGCCCGGGTGCCGGTGGAAAACCTTCTGGGCGAACCGGGCAGGGGCCATGTGATCGCCTTCAACATTCTCAACATCGGCCGGTTCAAGCTGGCGGCGGGCTGCCTCGGTTCCGCCAAGCGGGCCATCGAAATCTCCGCCAAGTACGCCCAGGAGCGGAAACAGTTCAAGGTGCCGATCGCCAAGTTCGGATTGATCCGGGAAAAACTGGCGACGATGGCCGCCAAGACCTATGCTTTGGAGAGCATGGTGTACCGCACCGGCGGATATTTCGAGGAGAACCTCAGCCAAGTGGAAGGGGCCCAGGGGGCGGACGTGGCCAAAGCCATCGCCGAATACGCCCTGGAATGCTCCATCAACAAGGTGTTCGGCTCCGAAGTGCTGGACTACGTGGAGATCGG
>JAJYSD010000029.1 GCA_021793745.1 Bacillota bacterium | reverse complement strand
CGGGAGGCGGGGGGCGTCCCCTTTGAGTTCAATACGATCGGCGTGGACGACGGGATCGCGATGGGCCACATCGGCATGCGCTATTCGCTGCCCAGCCGCGAGCTGATCGCCGACTCCCTGGAGACGGTGGCGCTGGCCCACTGGTTTGACGGTCTGATCTGTATTCCCAACTGCGATAAGATCACCCCGGGGATGATGATGGGGGCGATGCGGGTCAATATCCCGACGATCTTCATCAGCGGCGGTCCGATGGCCGCCGGCCGGACGCCGGACGGGCGGACGGTCGATCTGTCCTCGGTGTTCGAAGGGGTGGGGGCTTACCATTCCGGGAAGATTGATGAACAAGAGCTGAAGATGCTGGAGGACTTCGGATGTCCCAGCTGCGGCTCCTGCTCGGGGATGTTCACCGCCAACTCCATGAACTGTCTGGCGGAAGCGCTGGGATTGGCTCTCCCCGGAAACGGCAGCATCCTGGCCGGTACGAAGGAGCGGGAGGAGCTGGCCCGTCAGGCGGCCCAGCAGATCATGGCCCTGGTGGAGGCGGATCTGAAGCCCCGGGACATCGTCACCCGGGAGGCGCTGGACAATGCCTTCATCCTGGACATGGCCATGGGTGGATCCACCAACACGGTGCTTCACACCATCGCCGTCGCCCATGAGGCCGGGGTGGAGTATCCTTTATCCCGTTTGAACGAGTTGTCCGAACGGGTCCCCCACCTGTGCAAGGTGAGCCCCGCCGGCCAGTGGCATATGGAGGATGTGCACCGGGCGGGGGGGATCAGCGCCATTCTGAAGGAGCTGAGCCGGATCGACGACCTGCTCCACCTGGATACGAAAACGGTCACCCTGAAGAGCCTGGGGGAAAATATCGCGGAGGCGACGATCAAAGACGAAGAGGTGATCCGTCCCCTGGAGCGGGCCCACAGCCGGAGAGGAGGGCTTTCCATCCTGTTCGGGAATCTGGCGCCGGACGGGGCGGTCATCAAGACCGGAGCGGTGGATCCGTCGATCCGGGTGTTTCGGGGTCCCGCCGTGGTCTTCGATTCCCAGGATTCGGCCATCGCCGCCATCGCCCTGGGGAAAGTGAAGCCGGGGGACGTGGTGGTGATCCGCTACGAAGGACCCAAGGGGGGGCCGGGGATGCCGGAAATGCTCTCGCCGACCTCCGCCATCGCCGGAATGGGACTGGACAAAGAGGTGGCCCTGATCACGGACGGCCGCTTCTCCGGAGCGACGCGGGGGATCTGCGTCGGCCACGTGTCTCCGGAGGCGGCGGAGGGGGGACCGATCGCCCTCATTCAGCCGGGGGACATGATCGAGATCGACCTGCCGAACCGCCGCATCCATTTGGATGTTCCCGAGGAGGAGTTGAACCGGAGGCGGGCGGCCTGGGTGGAGCCGGAGCCGAAGGTGAAGGGCGGATATATCCGGAGGTACACCCGGTTGGTCACCTCCGCCAGCACCGGGGCGGTTTTCCGGGAGGTTTAAAACTTCGGATGGAACGATATCGATTTCGATTTCGGTTCTGAAACAACCCCCTGATTCATTATGATAAATATTAAAGCGATCCCGGCTGTCCGCCCTTTGGAAGCGCACGGTTTTTTCCCAAAAAAATTTATCAAAATGGGGTTGACAACGGCGAAATTACCTGATTATAATAACACCTAAATAATCAAACAGGTAATACAAATCAAATAGCGGGAATGGTTGGAAGGGTGCCTAGGGTTCCGCCCGCCGCTCGCGGGGTCTGCGACCGAGCGGCACCAGCATTCCGACGGCATGTCGGAATGTACACCGTGAGGATAAAAGCCTCTGCGGCAGGTTCTAACCTAGTTGCATTGAGACGGGTTGGTGCTTGCAGGCAGGGGTTTGTTATTATTCAAAAACTGAATCGATTTAAAGCGATGAAGAGGACAACAAGCGATCCGTCACCGTGTCACAGAGAGTTCCGGATCGGTGAGACCGGAATCGCGGCCGGACCGCTTTCTCCCCTCGGAGCTGGACGTCGAAAGGCGGCTTCAAGCCGCGCGAGTAGGCGGTTTCCGGTTTGTCGCCGTTATCCGACGGGGTGCGTCTTCCCGCACCCGCAGAGGCCGTCTCCCGCGAGGGAACGGCGAAATTGGGTGGTACCGCGAACCTTTCGCCCCAATCGAGGCAATCGATGTGGACTCGTGTGGGTGAAAGGTTTTCTTTTTTTCTCCAAAAACACTGAAGGAGGTTCGATCAAGGTGCCTCACCCGGCCATCGCGACGGATGATCGAAAGGAAAAGGTGACCGAACAGAAGGAGTACACCGGATCGGAAATCCTGCTCCGATGTCTCATCAGGGAAGGGGTGGACACCCTTTTCGGGTATCCCGGTGGAGCGGTGTTGCCGATATACGATTCCTTGTATCACAAAGGAATCCGCCATATTTTGGCCCGGCATGAGCAAGGGGCGATCCACATGGCTGAAGGATATGCCCGGATCACGGGAAAACCCGGCGTCGTGATCGCTACCTCCGGCCCCGGGGCGACCAACCTGGTGACCGGTATCGCCAATGCGCAGATGGATTCCATCCCCCTTGTCTGCATCACGGGCAATGTGCCCCAAAATCTGATCGGTACCGATGCCTTCCAGGAGGCGGACATCACCGGGATTACCATGCCGATCACCAAGCACAACTACTTTGTAACCGATGTGCGGGATCTGCCCCGGGTGGTGAAGGAGGCCTTCGTCATCGCTTCCACGGGCCGGCCGGGGCCGGTATTGATCGACATCCCCAAGGACGTGTCCAATGCGAAGGCGCATTTGGAGTATCCGGAAAAGGTCTCCATCCGGGGGTATCAACCGACCACCGATCCCCATCCGCTGCAGCTCCAAAAACTGCATGCAGCCATTGCTAAAGCGGAGCGGCCGGTCATCCTCGCCGGAGGCGGCGTAGTCACGTCCGGAGCCGATCAGGAGCTGCGCGATTTCGCCGAGCGGACGCAAATTCCCGTGACTACGACCCTGATGGGAATCGGCGGTTTTTCCGGAAATCATCCCCTGTGGATGGGCATGCCGGGAATGCACGGAACGTATGCCGCCAACCATGCCCTGTTGGAATGCGACCTGTTGATCGGGATCGGCGTTCGCTTCGATGACCGGGTGACCATGGGGCGTCTCGATAAGTTTGCCAAGGGGGCGAAAATTGCCCATATCGACATCGATCCGGCGGAGATCGGCAAAAATGTGGACACGTATATCCCCATCGTCGGCGATGTGAAACGGGTGCTTCAGGAAGCGTTGGAGGGTCTTCCCCGGAGCCGCTCCGAGGGTTGGTTGAAAAGGATCGAGGATTGGAAACGGCAATACCCCCTTACCTTCCGACCGTCGGAGAAAACCCTGAAGCCCCAGTGGTTGATCCGGCATCTCTACGAGACCACCGGCGGTGACGCCATCGTCACCACGGATGTCGGTCAGCATCAGATGTGGGTGGCGCAATATTTCCGCTTTGCCAAGCCCCGTTCCTTTATCAGCTCCGGCGGACTCGGCACGATGGGCTTCGGTTTTCCGGCGGCTCTGGGAGCGCAGATCGCAGACCCCGACCGGTTGGTGATCTGTGTGACCGGCGACGGCGGATTCCAGATGACTTCCCAGGAGCTGGCGATCGCCGCACTGGAAAACCTCCCTGTCAAAGTGGTCGTCGTCAATAACCGGTGCCTGGGCATGGTCCGCCAGTGGCAGGAGGTGTTCTACCAGGAGCGGTACAGCGAAGTGGATCTGTCCGGCGGCCCCGACTTCGTCAAGCTGGCGGAGGCCTACGGGGTGAAGGGGCTCCGGGCTCGGACAGAGGAAGAAGCGAAACGGGTGTGGCAGGAAGCCCTCGCCCATCCCGGCCCCGTCGTGATCGACTTCGAAGTCGACCCTGAGGAAAATGTCTACCCGATGGTGGCGCCGGGATCGGGACTGGATGAGATGATGATGGGGGATGAGGAGACATGAGACACATTTTGTCGGTGCTGGTCAACGATCAACCGCGCGTCCTCGCCCGGGTGGCCAATCTCCTCGGACGCCGCAATTTCAACATCGAGAGCATCAGCGTCGGCGAATCCGAGGAGCCCGGCTTATCCCGGATGGTGATCGTCACCCGCGGGGATGAGCGAACGATGGAGCAGGTGTCCAAACAGCTGCACAAGTTGGTCGATGTGATCAAGGTGCAGGACCTGAGTTCCCATCCGGTGGTGGCCCGGGAACTGATGCTGGTGAAGGTGGGGGCGGGGCCCTCGACGCGTACGGAGATTGCGGGCATCGTCGAACCCTTCCGGGCTTCGGTGGTGGATGTGGGAAGCAACTCGATCATGGTGCAGGTGACCGGAGACCGGGAGAAGCTGGATGCCCTGCTGGATCTTCTGCGCCCCTACGGGATCAAGGAGATCGCCCGGACCGGGGTGACGGCCCTGTCCCGGGGGCCGATCAAAGTTCCTTCTTGATCCCGCCGGCCCTGTGGCGGGACGAAGAACATCCGCCCTTCGCGGCGGTTTTGATACCAAACACTTCGACCATTCGATCAATTTCAATCAGGAGGGAATCGCGATGGCAAAAATGTTTTATGAGAAGGATGCCGACTTGAAGGCGCTGGAGGGAAAAACCGTGGCCGTGATTGGTTATGGGAGCCAGGGGCACGCCCAGGCGTTGAACCTGAGGGACAGCGGTGTCCACGTGGTGATCGGCCTTCGTCCGGGGAAATCGTGGGAGCAGGCGGAGAAGGACGGGTTTTCGGTTTACTCCGTGGATGAGGCGGTGAAGCGGGCCGATGTGGTGCAGATTCTCCTGCCGGACGAAGTGCAAACCAAGGTGTATAAAGAACAGATTGCGCCTCATCTGAAGCCCGGTTCGGCGCTGTTTTTCTCCCACGGCTTTAACATTCACTTCGGGCAGATCGTTCCCGACAAATCCGTCGACGTGGTGTTGATCGCCCCCAAGGGGCCGGGACATCTGGTGCGGCGGGTATATACCGAAGGTTTCGGTGTTCCGGCTTTGATCGCGGTCCATCAGGATGCCACCGGGGAGGCGGAGCGGATCGGCTTGGCCTATGCCAAGGGGATCGGCGCTACCCGGGCAGGGGTGATCGAAACCACCTTCAAGGAGGAGACGGAGACCGATTTGTTCGGCGAGCAGGCGGTGTTGTGCGGCGGAGTGACGCAATTGATCAAGTCGGGCTTTGAAACCCTGATCGAAGCCGGTTACCAGCCGGAAATCGCCTACTTCGAATGCCTCCACGAATTGAAGCTGATCGTCGATCTCATGTACGAAGGCGGTCTGTCCGGCATGCGCTACTCCGTGAGCGATACCGCGGAATTCGGTGACTACGTGAGCGGCAAGCGGGTGATTGATGAGGGCGTTCGGGAGCGGATGAAACAGGTGCTGAAGGAGGTTCAGGACGGCACCTTCGCCAAGCGCTGGATTGAGGAGAACGAACAGGGGCGTTCAGAGTTCAACCGGCTGCGCGAAGCAGAAAGGAATCACGCCATCGAACAAGTCGGTTCCAAGTTGCGCGAAATGATGGTGTGGGTCGATCAGAAGGAGCCCGTCAAACAATCATAACCTGGGAGGGGGTCGCCCCATGCGGACCGTACAGATCTTTGATACGACGCTCCGGGACGGTGAACAGTCGCCGGGAGTCAACCTGAGCACGTCGGAAAAGGTGGAGATCGCTCTCCAGCTGGAGGAGCTGGGGGTGAATTCCATTGAAGCCGGTTTTGCTGCCTCTTCCCCGGGAGATTTTCAATCGGTTCAAGCGGTGGCCAAGAACGTGAAGGGGGCGACGGTGGTCAGCCTGTCCCGGTCCGTGGAAAAGGATATCGAGGCGGCCTGGGAGGCGCTGAAGGAAGCGGAGTCTCCCTGTATCCACATCTTCCTGGCCACCTCGCCGATCCACCGGAAATACAAGCTCCGCATGAGCAAAGAAGAGATCCTGGAAAACCTCGACCAGGCCGTCCGTTACGCCAAGCGGTTTGTTCCCAAGGTGGAGTTTTCCGCCGAGGATGCGGGGCGAACGGAGATCGACTATCTCTGTCAGGTGGCGGAACGGGCCATCGCCGCCGGGGCGGATGTGTTGAACTTCCCTGACACGGTGGGGTACCTCACGCCGGAGGAATACGCCGACATCTTCATTCAACTGCGCCAGCGCGTTCCCGGCATTGAAAAGGTGATTCTCAGCGCCCACTGTCACAATGATCTCGGCATGGCCGTAGCCAACACCCTGGCCGCCATCCAGGCGGGGGTGGAGCAGGTGGAAGGCACGATCAACGGCATCGGTGAACGGGCCGGCAACGCCGCCATCGAAGAGGTGGCCATGGCCCTGAAAACCCGGGAGTCCTATTACCAGGCGGCCACCACCCTCAATCATCGGGAGATCGCCCGCACCAGCCGCCTGGTGAGCAAGCTGACCGGGATGTTCGTTCCCGGAAACAAGGCGATCGTCGGCGCGAATGCCTTCGCCCACGAATCGGGCATTCACCAGGATGGCATCCTCAAGCACCAGTCCACCTACGAGATCATCCGGCCCGAAACCGTCGGTTTTGAGAAGAGCCGGTTGGTGTTGGGGAAACACTCCGGCCGCCATGCCTTCCGGGATCAGCTGAGCGCTTTGGGATACCGCCTCACCGATGAACAGGTCAACCAGCTGTTCGCCCGCTTCAAGGAGATGGCCGATCGGAAAAAGGAGATCACCGATCAGGATTTGATCGCGCTGGTGGAGGAAAAGTGGGGAGAACCGAAGGCGGAAGAATTGTATGCATTGGAGTGGGTGCAGCTCTCCTACGGCAATCAATCGGTTCCCACTGCGTCCCTCCGGCTGCGAAATGCCCAGACGGGTGAACGGTTGGAGGAGGCGGCCTGCGGCAACGGTTCCCTCGACGCCATCTTCAAGGCGATCGACCGCATCATCGGCGAAGAGGTGGAACTGGTGGACTGCAAGATCGTGTCCGTCACACGCGGCAAGGATGCCCTCGGCGAGGTGTATGTGCTGATGAGCCAGGGAGGGATCACCGTTCAAGGGCGAGGGGTGAGCACGGACATCCTGGAAGCCGGTGCACGGGCCTATATCGACGGCATCAACCGGCTGGTCCAGCGCCGGGGGGAAAAGCCTTCCGCAGAGAAAGAAAAGATGGGCGTTTCCCTGGGATAGGAGCGGAGAGATCCGAACGGATTCGAAGGTACGATATAAAGGAGAGGAAACCATGGCTAAGAAAATTGCCGTTCTGCCGGGGGACGGGATCGGACCGGAAATTGTCGAAGAGGGAGTCAAGGTCCTCCGGGCGGTGGCGGAAACCTTCGGGTATCGGTTCACGTTCCAATTTGGCATGGTGGGGGGCGGGGCGATCGACCGGGTGGGAAATCCGCTCCCCCCGGAAACCTTGACTCTCTGCCGCGATTCGGATGCGGTGCTCCTCGGGGCCGTCGGCGGAGCTCGCTGGGACGACAATCCCCCCGAGCTTCGCCCGGAAAAAGCCCTTTTAAGACTCCGGAAGGAGCTGGGTCTGTTCGCCAATCTGCGCCCCGCCATGATGTTTGAGGGCATGGAGCAAAGTTCGACCCTCCGCCCGGAGGTGCTGAAGGGCGTGGACCTGATCGTCGTCCGGGAGCTGACCGGCGGCATCTACTTCGGGGAAAAGCGCCGGGAACGGACGGAGGAGGGAGAAAGGGCGGCGGACACCCTGGTTTACCACGAATGGGAAATCGAGCGAATCGTCCGCCGCGCCTTCGACATCGCCCGCGGCCGCCGGAAGCGGGTTACCTCCGTCGACAAGGCCAATGTTTTGGAGAGCTCCCGCCTGTGGCGCTCCGTCGTCAACCGGGTGGCGGAGGATTACCCCGACGTGGAGCTGGAGCACATGTTGGTGGATAACTGCGCGATGCAAGTGGTTCAGAGGCCGGCTCATTTTGACGTGATCGTCACCGAGAACATGTTCGGGGATATTTTGAGCGATGAAACAGCCATCCTGACCGGATCGATCGGGATGCTTCCCTCGGCCAGTCTCGGGGACGGTTCCTTCGGATTGTATGAACCGGTTCACGGTTCCGCGCCGGATATCGCCGGTCAAGGTGTGGCCAATCCGGCGGCCACCATCCTGTCTGTGGCGATGATGCTGCGCCACTCCTTCGGATATGACGAAGCCGCCCGGGCGGTGGAACATGCAGTGCGCTCGGTGCTCGCCGCCGGTTACCGGACGGCGGATCTGGCCCGGTAGATC
>JAJYSD010000028.1 GCA_021793745.1 Bacillota bacterium | reverse complement strand
GGTCGTGCAGGATTTCCGTCGCCGCCCCGATAATCCAGATCAAGAGGGCCATTTGCAGAATGGGACGGTACATCGAATGAAAGCCCGTCAGCCACACATAAAAGGAGAGGGTAATCGCCAATGTAGCAAACATCCAGCTTGCCCAGGACCAGAAAACAGCGGTCTCGTGTTCGGCGATATAAACCATCCGTTCCATCTGGGTACCGCGAAAGGTGCCGGAAAGAAACGCGCCCATCAGGGCCAGCGCGGCCACATGGACTACCGCCGCTCCCTTGAATACCCAGGGATGCCATTCCGTGAGCTTCCACCTGTGGGTCCGGCTCCAATTCATCGGCCACGCCCCCTGTCAAATATTTTCATCGGTTCTGAGGAGACTCCGATATCTTATATATCCAAAAAAACGGAGGGAAAAAACAACAATCGACAAATTTCGGCCGCATGAAAACAAAACGAACGGAACCCCATCCCATGCGCGGATTGAAATCAGCCGTTACGCCGGCCGACGAACGGAGGGATCGCGTTCCGACCGCAAAAAACCAAAGGAAAAACGGGACAAATCTCACCTATCATTATCTAAAACGAAAAAAACAGAAAAATAGTTCCCTTCCGATCGGGAAACGATCCACGATTATCGTTTTTCCCACTCCGCTGAAAAAAATACCACAAACCGAGATTTCCCCCGGCAAAGGAAACCGGCGCTGCCAGTGGAGCGCCGGGTTTTGATCTTTATGGGGAGCCGGTCCCGGACGGATCACCGCCGGCGGCTCCCGAACCCCCTCCATCGTTTCCGGTTGGGTCACCCCCGTTTTGTCCGCCGTTATCGGAATCATCGCCGGAACCCGAATCCTCCCCGGATTGGTCCCCCTGCTGGTCGGAACCGTTCACAGGGGTCTCATCGGAAGGCTTATCGGGATCCACCTCCACTTCTTTCGCCTGATATCTCGGAGCCGGCGGCACTTGCCGCGGGCTCGCCTGGGCATCCGGGGTGGTATAGACCGATACCGTGATAAAGCCGTCACCCACATAGGTTCTGAGCAGGATGGGCTTTTCCAGACTGTTCACGAAGCGGAAGTCAGGCCCTCCCCAGGATACCGTGGCATCCCTGCCCGAGGGAACATAGGTTACTTCCTTGCTGTGGGAATATCGGGCAGTCACCTGCAGTCCGGCCGCATCCACGCTGTTGTAGAGGGTGGAGGAGGTTTGGCAAATTCCGCCTCCGATTCCCTCGCTGTATTCCCCGCTGACGATCACGGTGGCCGGCTTGTAACCCCGTTCGGCCGTGCGCTGACCGACTACCTGGTTAAAGGAAAAGCTTTCACCCGGATTGAGCACCAGGTTGTTGATCGCATCGGCGGACAGGCGAATATTGGTCGTCCTGTTCACGTTGCTCGCATCAAAGTAGGTCGTGTAACGGCCGATGCGCCTTTGATTCACCCTCTGGAGGTCCGCTTCGGTCACCCGGGGCTTATCCTCGATCAGGGGGATGTCCTGCGGTTCATTGATATAATCGGATAAATGAGGCAGCCAATCTTCTTCGATGGTTTTCAGATCCATCTCATACCCCTCTCGGGATGGCTGGATGGATCCCCCCCATCGTTCCATGCGGGCGTCCTGCGCCGGTTTATCCACCTTTTTCTTTACTTTCTTCAACCACTTCTTCAGCTTCTTTTGGTCGACCGTGCTGATGTCCTCGCCGTCATATCCGATCGACAAGAGATCTAACTCCCATTTCTTCTCTTCATGCTGCAGGATGAACATCGCCGGCTCCGGCGGTTCTTCGGACACTTGCTTCGCCTCGGCCACCGGTTCTTCGGCCAGCGGCGTCTCCATCCCGCTCATGCCCGCGAAGGCAAAGGCCGTGAGGGAACCGGCCAGGACGATGACCAGCGCCACGAAGGAAACGGTACGGGGATTCAACCGATCCAAGGGCAGACGGTTGACGAGGGGGATCAGGCCCATCAGGCGGATGAACCCCTGTCCCGTTCGATCAAACACCGACGGGAAAGCCGACCCTTCCAGCCGGTCTTTCCGGGAATGGTGAATCCGCTCGAGCCTTCGCTCGCCGGATTCCCCTGGGGCCGAACGGAAGTCGGCGCGCCCTTCAACATCCAATGAATCCCTGTGATCACCGGATGTCTCCAATCGTTCACGCTCATCCACGGTTCTTCTCTCCCTTTGGTCTTTAAAAGCATTGGACAGATGAGACATGGAAGAAAACCATCGCGAGCCGATCAGCTGACCGGCTTTCAATTTTCGATTTTCAATGCCAGTTCCAGCTGTACCGGATATTGATCGGCGGACAGGGCCTTTTCATACACTTTGGGCAAGGCGAGGGAGTTCAGCTCCGCCTCGGATACCCACCTCCAGCCCTCCGGAAGGGAACGGGGGCCGGCGGATGCCCTGCCGCTCACCACCACCCCTTGCCATCGGCGATGGCTGAAAACATGCTCCACCCGGCCCAAAACCGGCCCCGGCTCAATGGCGATCCCCTTTTCCGCGCAATACCGCTCCAGTCTCGCCTGGGGCGACTCGTCCCCTTCCCTTTCCGCCGTCGGCAGCCCCCACATGCCGGCCAGCAGCCCCTTTTTCGGCCGCTGTTCAAACAAGATCCGCCCTTCTTCATCGACGATCCGCCCGAAGACGACGGAGACCGGCACCGGCGCCTTCCCTTTCCGCTTGACGGGAAAATCCTTCACCCGTCCCTGTTCATAAGCCCTGCACTCTCGATGCAGGGGGCATCGGGCACATTCCGGAGAGGAGGAACTGCATATCAACGCGCCCAATTCCATCATCGCCTGATTGAAATCTCCGGGACGGTCCTCCGGGATCAGCTCCGCCGCCAACGCCTCCATGCGGCGCCGGGTCGCCGTCCGGGTGATATCGCCTTCGATGGCGAACAGGCGGGACAACACCCGCATCACATTTCCATCCACCGCGGGCACGCGCTGGTTGTATGCGATGCTCAAGATGGCACCCACGGTGTAGGAACCCACCCCCTTCAGGCGACGCATCGCCTCCCGGTCATCGGGCACCTTGCCGCCGTATGAAGCGACCACCTCCCGGACCGCGGCATGGAGGTTGCGGGCGCGGGAATAATACCCCAGCCCTTCCCACGCCTTGATCACCTCCTCTTCGGACGCGGAGGCCAAATCCTCCAGCGTGGGGAATCGTCGCATAAACCGTTCGTAATAGGGTATCACCGTATCGACCCGGGTTTGTTGCAACATCACTTCAGATACCCATATTTTATACGGGTCCCGTTCCCTCCGCCACGGCAAATCCCTTTTATTTTTTTCATACCAGGAGAGCAGTTTGGTGCGGATGGACATCGCCTGCCCGGAATCCAACTGCTCATCGACAGACGTTCCCACAACCCTCCACTCCCTTTCCATCCATCCCTGGCTTCAATAACCATCTCAGGCAATCACAGACCGATTCTATCCTTTTCTTCAAAGGGATCCATTTATCCTGCAAAATGCCCAGCCTTGAATCCCTTTTCCGGAAATCCAACCGTTCAATTTCCGCAGCACGCCCCCCTGGGGCTCCCGGCGGTAACGAAGGATCCTTTGGGCGGAATCGCTGTCCCCGACACGGATCACTTCGACAAAGAGGCCCGGTTGATCCGTTCCCTCCATGATTTCATGCTCCTTCACCGCAGCGATCTGCGCCGTCTCCTCCAGGATTGCTCCGACGTGATGAAGAAAGGATTCCCGATGGGAGGAATCGATCCGGTATTCGATAAAAACCGTCACTGTTCCGCCCTCTGCGGCAGCCATCGTGAAACACGCTCCTTTCCGAATCCAGTTTACCAAAATGGACAAGGCTCTTCAGACGCGAAATGGAGTTAAGATTCGATGAATAAAGTTCACCGGGAGCGTTTATCGCTTATAATAGGTTTATAATCGTCCGCCCACAGGCAGGAGGTTTTCCATGGACACGGGCACACACTTTGCGATGGGTATCGGACTGTTCGGGCTGGCACACCTGGACCCCGCCGTGACCGCTCATCCGGTAACGGCCCAGGCTGTCCTGTTGGGAACCGTGCTCGGCTCCCAGGCTCCGGATTTCGACGGGCTGTTCCGCTTCAAGGGCGGCGCGGCCTATATCCGCAATCACCGGGGCTTCAGCCATTCCATTCCGATGATTTTCGTCTGGACCGCCTTCATCGTCATCATCCTTTCCTTCACCCATCGGGAAGCTTCCCTTTTCCCGCTCTGGATGTGGACGTTTCTGGCCGTCTCCATCCACGTTTTGATCGACTGCTTCAATTCCTACGGAACCCAGGCCCTTCGGCCCTTCTCGCATCGGTGGATCGCCTGGGATGTACTGAATATTATCGATCCCTTCATCCTGATCGCCCACCTGGCGGGATTTCTTCTGTGGTGGATGACGCCGATCCAGCCGGGCATCCTGTTTGCCGGCATCGACTCCCTTATCATCCTCCACATCCTTTGGCGGTGGCGGGTGCACCGAACCCTGGTGCGGAGGGTGACGGAAACCGCCCCTCAGGCCAAACGGATCAGCGTCATCCCCACCCTCCGCCCCTCCCTTTGGAAACTGGTGGTTGAAGAGGAGGGCCGGATACGCTTCGGCGAAATCCGCCGGCGAAAAATCCGGTGGAAGGACGAAGTCCCGGACACGGACCGGGATCATCCCGCCGCAGTGGCATCCACGAAACACCCGGACATCGCTTCCTTCCTCTACTTCAGCGATTACGGACACGTGCGGGTGCAGCCCTTTGGAGACGGATACAAAGTGCGCTGGGCAGACGTCCGCTATTACCACAAAAAACGGTTTCCCTTCGTCGCCATCGCCTATTTGGACCGCAACCTGGTGGTCGTCGACTCCTACATCGGCTGGTCCTCGGAGCAGCGACTGGAGGAGAAAATCCGGCGTTCGCTATCCGTCGAATCTCCTTGAAAGGGACGGTTTCGATCGCAGCCCCGCTTCAGGCGGGGCTGTGCTATAATGATCACTGTCGTACCCACTACGCCGCAACTGAGGTGAACTTATGAACCCGAACATGCCCGTCACCAACGGTTCCGTGGATACCACAACGGATGCTGCCAAGGATTCCGCTTCCAATCTCTCCGGGTTCGGCTGGGTGGAAGGGGTCGAAAAAAAGATGTGGGCTATCATCCACAACCCGGTGGACGCCCTGCTGCTTCCCCTGGCCCGAATTGTGCTGATTCTCTTCCTCACTTATGTGGCGCTGCGGTTTACGGGCAAACTGATCGACCGGATATTCCAACTCAAGCGGATCGACCGGAAAAAAGCGCTGACCCTGAGCAAGTTGATCAAATCCTTCGCCCGGTACGCCATCTATTTCGTCGCCACCCTCACCCTCCTGTTCAACATCGGAATCGATCCGACGCCCGTCCTGGCCAGCGCGGGAATTTTGGGGCTGGCGATCGGATTTGGCGCCCAAAACCTGGTCCGCGACCTGATCTCCGGGTTCTTCATCATCTTTGAAGATCAGATGGAAGTGGGCGATTACGTTCAGGTCAACGGCAAAATCTCGGGGACCGTCGAGGAAATCGGCATCCGCGTCACCAAAATTCGCGAATGGAACCAGCGGCTTCATTACCTCTCCAACGGCGAAATCCATCACGTGGCCAACTACAACCGGGTTCAGATGCGTCCCCTGGTTTCCGTTACGGTCCCGTACGAAATCGAAACGGAACGGGTGGAAGGGATCTTGAACCAGGTTTGCGAGGATATCGGGAAGCGATTCGCCCCCTATCTGCTGGAGAAGCCCTCCATCTACGGAGTTTCGGACCTCGACGAGTCGGGCGTTCAATACACACTGATGGCCCTGAGCCACCCGGAGCAATACTGGCTGATCGAACGGGAAATGCGCAAGAGTGTCGCCAACGCTTTCCGGAAACACGACATCAAAATCGCCTATCCGCGTCGAATCCTGGAACCCCATGCCTCGATCCAAGAAAACGAAAAAACGCCGGGTTGATGCGCTGCGACCCGGCGTTTTTCCCTTCAGCGAGCAGGATGATCATCCCAACTGATTGACGATCCAGGCGATGGCTCCGGCAATCCCCACCGAAATGACCGTCCACACCCCGATTCCCCACATATCCCGTTTCCAGGCGACCATGGGATCCACAGCGGGCTTCTTCTTCTCTTTGCTTCGCTGTCGTCTGCGCGCCATGTTTACCCTCCTAACCTTCCGTGATCGCATCCCACAGATAAAAGGTGGCGTAACTGCGCCAGGGAGCCCACGCCTCCCCGATCCTCCGGACCTCCTCTTCCCCGGGCCGCTCCGGCAAGCCGTAAACCCTTTGCACCGCCCTGCGCAAACCGATGTCGGCGGCGGGCAGCAGATCCGGACGACCCATGCCGAAGAGGAGGAGACATTCCACCGTCCACCGGCCGATGCCCCGGAGGGGAAGCAGCGTCTCCATCACCTCTTCATCGCTGCGCCGGCGCAGCCCTTCCAGATCCAGCCTGCCCTCGGCGACTATCCGGGAAAGATCGATGATGTACTCCGCTTTCCGACGGTTGAATTGAAGCCGGGTCAAATCGTCATAGGAAAGGGCCGCCACCTGTTCCGGCGTCGGAAAGACCCGGACGGCTTCCCCTTCAAAATCCACCCGCTCTCCGGCCAACGCCATCAGGCGGTCGACCAACGTTCCGGCGAAGGAAAGATGGAGCTGCTGACTGATGATGGTCTTGATCAGACACTCATACAGGGACGGATCCAACACCGGGCGCAGTCCCTCCCGCTCCCGGACCACCGGGCCCAGCCGGTCATCCCGATCGGCATGGCGGTAGAAGGGAAGCAAATCCACATCGACGGAAAACATCCGGCGAAGCTGTTCCTCCAGTTCCCTCCGCTCGCCCGGGGTCACCGCACCGTGGATGCGAAAGAACAAAGACGGCTCCTGCCAGCCCAATTCCACCACAAAGGGGCGACCCTTTGCGCGGAGGGTACGGTAGAGCTTCCCCTCCCGAACAAAATACCCCGATTTTTGTACATGAACCAGCCGCCGGATCGTCCGTTCAAAGGAAAAGGGCGACCGAGGTCGGATCTGAAGCATCTCCATGGGTACATCACCGCCCGGCACCGTTCCCGGAAGATATCCCTCCCGCCTAATCCCCTTTATTTTACCATCCTTTCAGTGCCTGCAAAAGAACGCGCGTCGGCGAATATATCCAGGTCCCTGGACAACTCCCCGGGCATAGGTTTGTTAGTAAGGCATACATCAGGAGGGATGTTCATATGATCAACGCCGCGCGACATTGTCAGTGGGCGGCCGCCATGGGGGCTGCCACGCCCGACTCCGCCCTTCGCGACTGCCAATCCTACTGGTTTAGGGAATGCGCCGATGCCTGTGCCTCGGCGGCCCTCACCCTGTTCCACACCGGCCATCTCCCCCCGGAGGAAGCACTCCGCTGTGCCCGCCTTTGCAGGCGGTGCGCCCGGGAATGTCAGAAGCGCCGGGATCCGTACTCCCGATACTGGGCACAGGTCTTTCAACAGGCGGCCGAGGCGTACCGGGACTGGACCCAAAGGGAACCCATCGACTTCAGGGATCATGGGGGAGAACCCTTTGTCGTCGACATCCATCGGGCAGCCCGGCGAAATCGCACGTTTCGCACCGCCCTGTGGACGGGATCGCATCTGCAGGTCACCCTGATGAGCCTGGATGTCGGGGAGGATATCGGCCTGGAGGTGCATCCCCACACGGATCAATTCCTCCGCATCGAACAGGGGCGGGGGCTGGTGCGGATGGGTAAACGGAAAGACCGATGGGATGTTGAGAAAAAAGTGCATGACGATGATGCCATCATGATCCCCGCCGGCACCTGGCACAACGTCATCAATACGGGGGATGTGCCGCTGAAGCTTTATTCGATTTATGCGCCGCCGGAGCATCCCTTCGGCACGGTTCACAGAACAAAGAGGGACGCGATGAGGGCGGAATGAGGGGCCTCGGGAGGAATTGAACATCGAAAAAACCCGCCTTCACCTTGGAAGGCGGGTCCGACTTATTCGACAAGGGCGACGCGAACGCCCCTCTTTACGCCAAACTGCAGTGCTTCCTCCAAATCGTTCATAAACACGTCGATCCGCTTTCCCTTGATGGCACGACCGGTATCCTGTGCGACAAAATAGCCCATTCCCTCGATATACACCCGGGAACCGATGGGAATCACGGAGGGATCGACGGCGATCGTCACCCCTTCCACAGCCCTGGCGCCGCTGGAGGTGATCCCGTAGGCCGGATGCCCCGGCGACTTGCCGGTGGACTCGGGACCCGCCGTATAGGCGGTCAGGGTGAAATCCCCCAGATCCCGTCCGTAGCTTGCGGGCAAAAAGGCGGTTTGCAATTCCTCCCTTTCCCGAT
>JAJYSD010000027.1 GCA_021793745.1 Bacillota bacterium | reverse complement strand
TTTCCAACAGGGCGTTCAGGAGGGCTGTCCCGACGCCGATCACTTCCCCCACGTAGCCGAGGGACGGGTCCTTCTGCCGGACCCGCAGCAAGCCCCGGTCAATCCCCGAAACCCCGACGGCAGCTCCGCCGGCCGCCTCCAGCCGTGCCACCAGATCCTTGTTCACCAAGCCGGCCAAGGCCATCTGCACCCATTTCAAGGTCTCCGCATCCGTGACCCGGAGCCCCCGGACGAAGGTCGGTCGAATCCCCGACTGCTCCAGCATCCGGTTGATCACGGGACCGCCGCCGTGGATCACCGTCACCGGCACGCCCCGTTTCTGCAGATCGGCACACGCTCGATAGAAATCAGGATGCAACCGGTCCAGCACACTGCCTCCGATCTTCACGACCACACTCGGCAGATCCGCCATCGGTCTCCCCTCTCCCAACCCGTTTTTCAACTGACTCTTCATGTCCGGTAACAGGCGTTGATCCGAACATATTCGTACGTGAGATCGCATCCCCAGGCCACCGCCTCCCGGTCGCCCTGATGGAGGTCGATGCGGAGGTTCACCGTCTCCTCTTTCATATGGGCCTGCACCTGCTCCTCGTCGAAGGAGACGGGCCGGCTCTCCCGGACCACCGGCGTCTCCCCGATGTACAGGTCGACGGCCTCGGTTCGCACACCCGGGTCGGCGTAACCGATGGCGCAAAAAACCCTTCCCCAGTTGGCGTCTGCCCCGTAAACCGCCGACTTGACCAGGTTGGAACCGGCTACGCCCTTGGCCACCCGCCGGGCCATGTCGAGGGAGGCGGCCCCCGTCACCCGCACCTCCACCAGCCGGGTCGCCCCTTCCCCGTCCCGGGCGATCATCTTGGCCAATTCCCGGGACACGTGGGCAAAGGCCGCCCGGAACGCCGGCCAGTCGGGGTGCTCCGGATGGAGGGGGTGGTGGCCCGCCTGCCCGCTGGCCAGGGCGAGCACCATGTCGTTGGTGCTGCAATCCCCGTCCACCGTGATCATGTTGAAGGTTTCATCGGTCACCTCCCGGAGCAGCTGCTCCAGGTGCCGGGGATCGATCGCCGCATCGGTGGTGAGAAAGGCCAGCATCGTAGCCATTCGGGGATGGATCATTCCGGAACCCTTCGCCGCTCCGGCAATGCGCACCGGACGCCCTTCCACCGTCACCGCCACTTCCGCCGCCTTGGTACAGGTGTCGGTGGTCAAAATCGATCGGCAAAAGGGGCCGTGTCCCTCTTTTCCCACCTCTTTCACCAATCGGTCCAATCCCTCGGCCATCCGGTCCATCGGCAGGAACTCTCCGATCACCCCGGTGGAAGCCACGGCCACATGGTATTCGGAAGCTCCGATCAATCCGGCCGCTTTGCGTCGCGTCTCCAGGGCGTCTTCCAATCCCCTCTGCCCCGTACAGGCATTGGCATAACCGCTGTTGACAACGACGGCCCGCAATTTCCCCTCCACCGCCAAGCTGCTCTGCGTCACCTTCAGGGGGGCGGCCTGAAACGCATTGGTGGTGTAAACCGCCGCGGCAGAAGCGGGTACTTCGCAGACGATCATGCCCAGATCCAGCTTTCTTTTCTTAAAGCCCGCATGCACTCCCCCGGCGACAAACCCGGAAGGAGAAGTGATGGACGGTTCCGCCACAACCTCATACCCCGCTCCCGGGGCCATTGCCTGTGTCCCCTGCGCGCTCATGCTCCTCTCCCTCTCTTTTTTTTTTGAATTCCACTGGATTCGGTTACGGGTAAAGGGGAAGCCCCTCCAGGCCCGCCGTCTCCGGCCACCCCATGCGCAGATTGAGGTTTTGGACGGCCTGGCCGGCAGCTCCCTTGACCAGATTGTCGATGACCGACAGGACAATGATCCGGCCGGTCCGTTCATCCAGATGGACAGCCAAATCACAGTAATTGCTCCCCTGGACTTGCTTCGTCCCCGGCCAATCGTTTTTGGAACGGAGGCGGACAAAGGGCGCCGATTCATACATCCCGCGGTACATCTCCTCCAGCCGGCGCCGGGTCCATCCCTCGGCCGCCCGGACGGTCAAGGTGATGAGAATGCCCCGATTCATCGGGACCAGGTGGGGAATGAAAGTGACGCGAACCGGACTTCCCCAGGCTTCTCCGGCATACCGTTCGATCTCCGGCGTGTGTTGATGGGCATCCACCCGATAAGGACGCAAATTTTCGTTGACTTCACAAAAGAGGGTGTTCTGCTTCAGCCCCCTTCCCGCACCGGACACACCCGACTTGGCATCGATCACAATCGTGTCCGGATCGACGGCTCGCTCCTGCAACAGCGGGAGGAGCGCCAACAGGGCCGCGGTGGGATAACAACCGGGGTTGGAAATCAGGGCGGCGGTCCGAATGGGATCCGCATACCATTCCGGCAAACCGTATACCGCCCGGTCCAGCCATTCCGCGGGGGCCGGCTCCCGCCCGTACCACTGTCTGTACGCCTCGCCGGTCAAGCGAAAATCGCCGGACAAGTCGATGCATACCTTCCCCCTCTCCGCAAAGCGGGGCGCCCAGCGGCTGCTGACGCCGGGCGGGGTGGCGAAGAAAATCACCTCCCCGGCCTCGCACAGGCGCTCCAGGTCCAGATCCTCCAGAGTCTCCTCCATATGGGACAGGTGGGGATAGACCGCCCTCAGCGGTTCATGGGGATGTGAAGAAGAAACCAGTGCGCCAATACGGGCATAGGGATGGTTTTCAAGGAGGCGGATCAGCTCCACGCCGCCATAACCCGTCGATCCGATCACCACGGTATTCACTTTCCACACTCCTTCGGAGATCGGTTTGTATCATTATACATATTGTATTATATTTATTCAATCCCCATTTTCACCGGTATTCAAAAGAGTTTAGATGCTGAACGCCCCCACCGTCGGGATGCGGTGGGGTCGGCATCCTCACCCTTGATTTGTCGGCGGACCGCTTGGAACTGTGTCGGAAAACAAGATGGGCACCGATCCGGGGAGACCCTGTCACATTGATCGCGATCCCACCGAGAGGAGGAAGTCGGCAGGTCGATCCCTCCCCGGGGCGAAGGGATCCTGGGCATAAAAAAACTGCCAACATGCAGTCGGCAGTCTGAAGGAATGAATCCGGGACCGAAATCGGTCCCAATGGATCCCATCCTCGATCATTTCTGTTCCGCCAGCCATGCGGACAAGGTTTCCCGCTCGGCGTCGGAGAGCTGGGTTTGCGCCGGCATCTGTCCTACGCCGTTCTTGATGATTTCATCGATCTCCTCTTTGGAGAACTTCGATCCGGCATTGGTCAACGCCGGCCCAAAGCTCCCCTCCAGGTTGGCGCCGTGACAGGAGGCACAGTTGTTGTCATAAAGCGCCTGAACCTCGGCATCCTCCGCCGCCCCGCCGCCGGCATCGGGGGCTTCTTCCTCCTGCCCGGGCGTTTCTCCCTGTTCAGGGGGTTGCGTTTCCTGATCCGTGCCGCCGCCGCAGCCCGTCAAAACCCACAGCAGGGCACATCCGACCAACAGACGCGTCCACCAACGATTTCCCATGGTGCACCTCCTCAGTCTCATTGTCCCCGGAGGTGATCCGGCCTTTTCGGATAGCTGGAACCGGGGGCGGTTTTTTCCCGCGGCTTTTCCATCAATTGCTGTCGATCCTTCGTCTCTTCCGCTTTGCGCCTTTCCTTTTGTTCAGCCATTTTACCCCTCCCATCGGAAACCCGTCCCTCACCCTTATACCCGAAATATCCGGGCGCTTAGCAACGCCTGACGGGTGTCGATGGTTAGCGTAAACCAAAAGGGCGGGGGTTATGCATCCCCGCCCTTTTCCTCCTCGGATTCGCCCTGGTTTTCCGGTTCCGCCTTCGCCTCGGCAGGGGCAGAGGCCTCACCGGATTCCCGTTTGGCTTCCTGAACTTTCCCATTCTCCGCTTTTTTCCTCGGCCTTCGCTTCAAGGCGAGGGGCTGATCAAAGGAAGCATCCCCCGAATCGGCAAACAGTTTGTTCAGCTCCGCCACCTCTCGGCTTCGCCTTTTTGTGGTGATGACCGTCAAAACAATCAACAGGGCAAGGACGAAAATGAGACCCATCCACACAAAGGCGGGCACCATCCCGATCAGTTCTACCACCGCTTGCATTGCAACCATCTTAAGACCCCCCAGTTTTTCTTTTTCTTCTCCTTTTTTGGTTAACAAACAAGGGTACGCGGTACACAACAGGGGAACGACATTTTCGCCTCAAAGGTTTCCGGTAAAGCTTTCCACACACGAGGTTCTATTCCCTTTTTTTCACGGAACCACACCCATAAAAAAAGAACCGGCCCGTATCCGGCCGGTTTTTCGCATTTTGAGGCTGAGATCGTTCCCACTCATTCGCCGCGGAATTGGGGGGTTCGCTTTTCCAGAAAGGCCTTCATCCCTTCCCTGCGATCCTGGGTATCGAAGGAGAGGCCAAAGTAAGCGGCTTCCAAACGCAGACCGCTTTTCAGATCCGTCTCCGCCCCTTGGTTGACCGCCTTTTTGATATATTTCATGGCGATCGGCGCCTTCTGGGCCAGCAGCTTCGCCAGCTTCCGGGCCTCCTCCAGCAGTTGGTCGTGGGGGACCACCTTTTGGACCAGACCGAGCTGGAGGGCTTCCTCGGCGGAAATCATCTCGCCCGTCAGGCACAGGTATTTGGCGGTGGTCTTCCCCACCAGCCGCGCAAGGCGCTGGGTTCCCCCGTAACCGGGAATCACCCCCAAATTCACCTCCGGCTGGCCGAAGCGGGCCTTTTCGGAAGCGATCAAAATGTCCCCGCTCATCGCCAGCTCGCATCCGCCTCCCAGGGCGTAGCCGTTGATCGCCATGATGACCGGTTTGCTCATCTCCTCAATCCGCGAAAAGAGCTCCTGTCCGCGGACCGCCAAGCGCTCCCCTTCCGCAGCGGAGGGAATCCGGCTCAGCTCTCCGATATCGGCTCCGGCCACAAAGGCCTTATCCCCGGCCCCGGTGATGATCAGGGCGCGGATCTTTTCGTCGGCCTCCACCCGCTCGACGGCCTGTTCGAGCTCCGCCAAGGTCTCCCGGTTCAGGGCGTTCAACACTTCGGGACGCTGAACGGTGATCTGAGCCCAACCGTCCCCCTGCTCAAACGCGATGTTTTTCCACTCCATCGGACCCACCACCTATCCGTTTCTTGAGAAAATCGCCGATCAATCCTGATCCTTGGATTGATTGATCCGCTTTCGCAGGAAGGTGTCGATAAACACGTCGATTTCTCCGTCCATGACCGCCTGGACATTCCCCACTTCCACCTGCGTCCGGTGGTCCTTCACCATGCTGTAGGGGTGGAACACGTAGGAACGGATTTGGTTGCCCCATCCGATCTCCGTCTGTGTTCCCTGCAGCTCGGCCAGCTCCTTTTGTCGTTCTTCCATCATCCGTTCATGCAGGCGGGCCTTCAAGATCTTCATCGCCCGCTCCCGGTTTTGGATCTGGGAGCGTTCCGATTGGCAGGTGACGACGATTCCCGTGGGAATATGGGTGATCCTCACCGCGGAATCGGTGGTGTTGACGTGCTGTCCACCGGCGCCGCTGGAACGGTACGTGTCGATCTTCAGATCTTCCGATCTGATCTCCACCTCGACGTCGTCATCCACTTCCGGCATCACGTTGGCCGATACGAAAGAGGTGTGGCGGCGTCCCGACGAGTCGAAGGGGGAGATGCGCACCAACCGGTGCACTCCCTTTTCCGCCTTGAGGTAGCCATAGGCATTGTGCCCCTTGATGAGAAGGGTGACGCTCTTGACGCCCGCCTCCTCACCGGCGAGGTAATCCAGGGTCTCCACTTTGAAGCCGCGCTTCTCCGCCCAGCGGGTGTACATCCGGAGAAGCATGGAGGCCCAATCCTGGGATTCCGTGCCGCCGGCGCCGGGATGGAGTTCCAGGATGGCGTTGTTTTTGTCATAGGGATCGTTGAGGAGCAGATTCAGCTCAAAGTCATTCAATTCTTTCTTCAGGGTTTGGATGCCCTCCTCCAATTCGGGCAGGAGGGAATCATCCTCCTCCTCGGTGATGAGCTCCAGCATCAGCTCAAGCTCCTCCTGGGACTCCTCCAGTTTGGACATGGTCTCCACTTTGTCTTTCAAGTCCTTAACTTGGTTAATCACCTTCTGGGCCTTCGACTGGTCATCCCAGAAGCCGGGGGCCGTCATCTGCTGTTCCAGTTCTTCGATGAGGGCTTTTTTCTGATCGAGGTCAAAGAGACCCCCTGATGTCCGCCAATTTCTTGGCTGTATTGGTCAATTCATGACGCAGCTCGTTCAGCTCCATCCACAATCACCTCTTGTTGGTTTTTCCGCAATCCATTATAACAGACGGTATCAACCGGTCCGCGCCGTTTTGGCGCAACAATGCTTATATTTTTTGCCGCTGCCGCAGGGGCAGGGTTCGTTTCTCCCCACCTTTTGGCGGCGGATCGGCTGCCGTTTCGGCGCCTCCTCGCGTCCCTGGCTGTGGGGCGATCCCCCGGCGGATGCCTGCTTGTTCACGGCCACCTCTTCCCGCTCCAGGTTCTCCCCCACATTGGCTTTCATCACGTATTTGACCACTTCCTCCTGGATTTCGTGGACCATCTGCTCAAACATCTCATAGCCTTCGAACTGATACTCCCGCAGGGGATTGGTCTGGCCGTAGGCGCGCAGGTGGATGCCCTGGCGCAGCTGGTCCATGGCATCGATGTGATCCATCCACTTCCGGTCGACGGTCCGCAGGATCACCACCTTGGAAAACTCCTGCATCCGGTCAAAGCCGATCTCCTTCTCCCGGAGCTCGTAATGGTTGACCGTCGCCTTCAGCAGAATGTCGGTGAGCTCCTTCGGCTCCTCACATTCCTCCAAATCCTCGATCGCGACAACCCCCTCCGGAAAGAGGACGGACTCCGCGAAGTCGAGGATGGAATCCAGATCCCATTCATCCGGCAGGTCCTTCTCCGGCGCATGCACCTCCACCACCCGCTGGATCAGATCCTTGGCCATATCCAGGACGATGTAGCGAAGGTTGTCGCTGAGCAGCACCTGGCGCCGCTGCTTGTAGATGATCTCCCGCTGCTGATTCAGCACGTCGTCGTATTGAAGCACCCAGCGGCGGGTGTCGAAGTTGATGCCCTCCACCTTTTTCTGGGCGCTTTCGATCGACCGGCTGAACCTTTTTCCCTCAATCGGCGTGTCATCAACCATCTGGTTTTTCATCCACTCGCGGAGCCATTCCGGCGCGAAACGGCGCAACAGGTCATCCTCCAGGGAGAGGAAAAACTGCGAAGAGCCCGGGTCTCCCTGCCGGCCGGAGCGACCGCGCAGCTGGTTGTCGATCCGCCGGCTTTCGTGACGCTCCGTGCCGATCACGTGAAGGCCGCCCAGCTCCGCCACGCCTTGGCCCAGGACGATGTCGGTCCCCCGCCCGGCCATGTTGGTGGCGATGGTCACCGCTCCCCGCTGCCCGGCCTGCGCGATGATCTCCGCCTCCTTGGCGTGGTTTTTGGCGTTGAGCACCTGGTGGGGGATGCCCCGCTTTTTCAACATGCGGGAGAGCTTTTCCGATTTGTCGATGGAGACGGTGCCGACCAGGACCGGCTGCCCCTTGGCGTGCCGCCGAACGATCTCCTCCACCACCGCCCGGAACTTGGCGTCTTCGGTGCGGTACAGCACATCGGAGAGGTCCTTCCGGATCATCGGTTTGTGGGTGGGAATCTGCACCACGCTCATCCCGTAGATCTTGCGGAACTCCTCTTCCTCCGTCTTGGCCGTTCCGGTCATGCCCGCCAGCTTCTGATACAGCCGGAAGTAATTTTGCAGCGTGATCGTCGCCAGGGTCATGCTCTCCCGCTGCACCTGCAGCCCTTCCTTCGCTTCGATCGCCTGGTGCAGACCGTCGCTGTACCGGCGGCCGTGCATCAAACGCCCGGTGAACTCATCGACGATCACCACCCCGTCCTCGTTCACCACGTAGTCCCGGTCCCGCTTCATCAGCACATGGGCCTTCAGCGCCTGCTGGACGTGGTGGTTGATGGTGATGTTCCGGGCGTTATACAGGTTATCGATGCCCAGGAAGGACTCCGCCTTATCCACCCCCGACTCGGTCAGGGTGACGGTCCGGGTCTTTTCGTCGATGGTATAATCATCCCCGGGCTTCAACCGACGAACCAGCTGGTCCGCCTTGTAGTACAGATCCGTCGCCTTGTTGGCCTGCCCGCTGATGATCAGGGGCGTGCGCGCTTCGTCGATCAGGATGCTGTCCACTTCGTCCACAATGGCGAAATGGAGCTCCCGCTGCACAATCTGCTCCGGATAGAGCACCATGTTGTCCCGCAGGTAGTCAAAGCCGAACTCGTTGTTCGTCCCGAAGGTGATATCCGCCTGATAGGCCGCCCGCTTTTCCTCCGGCGTCATGCCGTTTTCGTTCAGACCGACGGTCATGCCGAGAAATTCGAACACCTGG
>JAJYSD010000026.1 GCA_021793745.1 Bacillota bacterium | reverse complement strand
GGCGGACGCGACGCAGCCCTTCGGCCATAGCCTCCTCCGAAAGGCCGAGAGCGCGGCCGACGGCCGCCGCCATCAAGGCATTGAGGGCGTTGTGCCGGCCGGGAAGGGATACCTCAAAGCGGGTTCCATACGCCGCCGAGCGAAAGGATATCCCTGTCTCGGAGAGGGTGAGATCCCGGGGAAAGTCGTCGTTCGCTTTCCCCCAGCCGATGCGGATCACCTTCCGGGCATCCGAAGGGATTCGCTCCGTGAGAAGGGGCTCATCCCCGTGAATGATTAGCGTTCCTTTCGCCGACAACCCTTCCCGGATCTCCAACTTGGCTTCGGCGATTCCCTCCCGGCTTCCCAGAAATTCCAGGTGGGCCTCGCCGACGTTGGTAATCACCCCGATGTCGGGGGCGGCCAGCTGGGAAAGGCGCGCGATCTCCCCCCGATGGTTCATTCCCATCTCCACCACGGCCGCTTCCGCATCCGGAGGTGCAGACAGAAGGGTCAGGGGCAACCCGATGTGATTGTTCAGGTTCCCTTCGGTCTTATGTACCCGATACCGGGAAGACAAGACGGCAGCGATCAATTCCTTGGTCGTCGTTTTCCCGTTGCTTCCAGTGACACCGATCACCGGGATTTCCCACTCTCGGCGGACCGCCGCGGCCAGCTCCTGAAGGGCCGTCAAGGTGTCGTCCACCAGGATGAGGGGAATGGGGGGAGATGCGGGGTGCGGATGATCCCTTTGCCAGAGCGCGGCCGCCGCCCCCTGTTTTACCGCCTCCTCCAAAAAATCGTGTCCATCGAAACGGGTCCCGACGAGGGGAACGAACAGTCGGTTGGTCATCGGCATCCGCGTATCGGTGGAAACGCCGTCCACCAGCAGATGGCGGTCGGCAACGGATCCGAGCCACTCTCCCCCCACCCGTTTTTGAATCCAGTGACAAGTCTCCTGCATCGTGCGGCCTCCCAGACAAATCTTGCGCCCCTATTTCTGCCGGGCCCGGGCGCGAAGGGCCTGGCGGGCTACTTCCCGGTCGTCAAAATCGTAGCGGACACCCTTGATTTCCTGATAGGTCTCGTGACCCTTTCCGGCGATCAGCACCACATCTCCGGGACCCGCCTGATCCACGGCATACCGGATCGCCTCCCGCCGGTCCACCACGGTGACCGCCCGCTCCCGATCCTGATCGTCAAGCCCCTCCATCATGTCGGCGATAATCGCCTCAGGGTCTTCGGAACGGGGATTATCGGAGGTGAAAACCACCACGTCACTGTGCTCAGCGGCGATGCGAGCCATTTGGGGCCGCTTCCCCCGGTCGCGATCTCCGCCGCATCCCACCACACAATATACGGATCCCCGGGCAAATTGGCGTATCGTTACCAGCACATTTTGCAAACTGTCCGGCGTGTGGGCGTAGTCGACCAATACGGTGAAGGGTTGCCCCTCGTTCACCTTTTCAAAGCGGCCGGCTACCCCGGAAACCGCCTCCAGGCTGCCTTTCACCGCCTCCAGGGAAACCCCTTCCGCCAGGGCGACGGTGGCGGCAGCCAGCGCATTGTAGACGCTGAACTTTCCGATCAGCTGGAGATGGATATCGATGGATCCGCGAAAGGAGTGCAGCGTGAAGGATGTTCCCTCGCTGCGGATTTGAATGTTTTCTGCACGGACATCGGCGGCTTTTTCAATCCCATAGGTGATCACCTGCTGGGGGGTGATCCGGGCAAAATAAGCGGAAGCCTCATCGTCTGCGTTCAATACCGCATATCCCGGCTCATCGGCAAATCGGTTCCCCATCTGGCTGAACAACAATCCCTTGGCTTCCCGGTATTTATCCATCGTCTCGTGGTAATCGAGATGGTCCTGGGTCAGATTGGTAAAGACAGCGGCATGAAATTCACAACCCCGGGTGCGACCGAGATCGAGGGCGTGGGAGGATGCCTCAATCACCGCATAGCGGCATCCTTCCTCGCACATCATGCGAAAACTCCGCTGAAGATCAACCGCATCCGGCGTCGTGTTCCGCACCGGATAGGAACGATCCCCGATCCGCATATGAATCGTGCCGATCAATCCGGCGGGCGTGCCCCTGTCATTCAGGATGGTTTGTATCAAATGAGCGGTGGTCGTTTTTCCGTTGGTCCCGGTCACGCCGATCAGCTTCAGCTCCCGCGTCGGATGGCGATAAAAGTTGGCGGCCAAGACGGCCATCGCCCGCCGGGTATCGGGAACCCGAATGACCGGGACCGGAAGATCCGCCGTCTCCTCCACCAGGACAGCGGCGGCTCCCCGTTGGACGGCTTCGGCAAGATACCGGTGACCGTCTACCGTAAACCCGCGCAGTGCGATGAACAAATCTCCGGGACGGACACGGCGCGAATCCGTCTCCAACCCCCGGATCTCCACGCGGGCATCCCCTGTGATCTCTTTGAGCAATAGCGGTCGGACCAAGTCCTTCAGTCTCATCGATTTCCTCCTCGGCGCTGCCTTTCCGCCACGATGTCCGCGGAAAACAGGGAAAGACAAGATAAATGCCAGGGATCTTCCTGGCAGGGATGGCTCTTACACACTCCCTATTTTAATCTCCTTTCGTGGTTTTGTCACCTAAATAGATGCGAATCGGCGTCCCCTTTTTCACCCGCTGTCCCGGCTCTAGGAGCTGGTTGATCACCACATCCCCTTTTCCCACCACCTCCAACGGCTCGGAAAACAGACTGGTACGGATCTCATCCACGTTCTCCCCGATCAAATCGGGTACGGTCACATGCGGCTCCTCCGTCGGTACCGCTTCGGGGGGAATCTGATCCTTGCGCCTCTCCACTTTCAGATAACGCAAACTGTCGTCAATGATGTTTCGTACGATCGGGGCGGCCACCACGCCGCCGAATTGCACGCCCTTGGGATTGTCCACGGCTACGTATACCACGATTCGCGGATCATCCGCCGGGGCGAAACCGATGAATGAGACGATATGGTTGTTGGGCAGATAACGGCCATTCGGTCCCACCTTTTGGGCCGTACCGGTCTTTCCACCGACCCGGTATCCGTCGATGAACGCCTTGCGCCCGGTACCCCTGGCGACGACGCTCTCCAAGGCGCGGCGAACCTCCTTGGAGGTTTCCGCCGAAATCACTTGCCTTTTCTTCCGGGGGCGATTCTCCCGCACGACCTTTCCGGTTTTCGGATCGATCCATGCCTTCGTCAGATGCGGTTCCATCAGGTTCCCGCCGTTGATCGCCGCCGAGACAGCGGTCACCTGTTGGATGGGCGTCACCGAGACCCCCTGCCCGAAGGAAGTGGTGGCCAGCTCCACCGGACTGATCCGGTCCGGCGCAAACAGGATCCCCCGCGCCTCGCCGCTCAAATCGATCCCGGTCTTCTGCCCAAACCCGAACTGGCGGATGTATCGAAACAGAGTATCTTTGCCCAGGCGCTGCCCCAGGTTGACAAAGCCGGGGTTGCAGGAGTTTTCAACCACCTCCAGATAGGATTGGCTGCCGTGACCGCCCCCCTTCCAACAGCGCAATCGCGCACCGCCCACCTCCACATACCCCGGATCGTGGAAGCGGTCCTTGAGGTCCACCTTGTTTTCCTCCAATGCGGCCGCCAAGGTGATGATCTTAAAGGTGGATCCGGGTTCGTAGGTTTTCCAGATGGGCAAATTCCGGTTATAGATTTGGGGATCCGTGTCCTGATACCGATCCGGGCGGAAGGTGGGGCGGCTGCTCATCCCGAGAATCTCCCCCGTCCGGGGATCCATGGCGATGGCCAAGACATTCTCCGGCTGATACTGGGCCATGGCCTGATCCAATTCCCGCTCCAAGATGGATTGGATCGTCCGGTCAATGGTCAGCATCAATTCCATGCCATCCCTGGGCGGCGTGTATCTGTCACTGCCTCCCGGGAGTTTTTCCCCTCGGGCGTTGGCGGAAAAGGAAACAAACCCCGGCGCGCCCCGAAGCTGTTCATCATACACCAGCTCGATCCCGGACAATCCCTGGTTGTCAATTCCTGTAAAGCCTAAAAGATGGGAGGCCATCGCCCCGTAGGGATAATAGCGCTTATTGTCCTCGACGACGACGATCCCCGGCAAGCGAAGCCCCTGGATCTGTCGGGCCAGCTCCTCCGAAATTTTTCGCCCTTCCGGGGACAGACGGACGATCATCTCCCGCTTGGTAATCTTCCGATAGATTTCCTTTTCGGAAGCCCGGAGCAAACGGGCCAACGTACGGGCCGTCTCCGCGGGGTTTTTAATCTGAGCAGGGATGGCCATCACCGAGGGCGCGCTCACATTGTCGACGAGGACCTCACCGTTTCGGTCCAAAATCCTTCCCCTTTGGGCTTCAAAGGGGATGTTCCGCGTCCACAAATCCTGTGCGCGCTCCACGAGCCAATCCCCTTTCACCAGCTGCACATAGGCCAATCTCCCGAAAAGGGCGAAAAAAACCAACGTAATCACGATTAGTGTGACAAATAGACGCCTGCGCACAAAGGAATGGGGTACGCGCAACCTTTTCTCCCCCTTTTGCTTGCGAGCCCCTCATCTCTACCGTATTCGTTCCACGGAAGGGATAGAACAAGCTTCCCTGCGAAAGGGCCCGCCCTTCTGAAACCGTCAGGGGGGATTCCCTTCGGTTGCCGCAGCTTCTCCGTCATATTCCTTCGGTGGACAGACAAAAAAGGGATTTCCCCCGCACCGCGGAGGAAACCCCCTCGAAGGTTCGTTGGGATCAATCCCTGTTGACCTTTTCTTCCAGCGAGGAAGGAAGGGGTTTGATCTCCAACGCCTTCAAAGCTCCCTGCAAAATTTCGCGAGCGACCGGAGCGGCGACGGTGCCTCCCGACACCGAACCGTTGGCCACCGACGGCTCATCCAGCGCGACATAAACCACCACCCTCGGGGAATCCGCCGGAGCAAAGCCGACGAAGGAGACGAGATGCCGATCGGCGGCGTAACCCCCGTGATCCCCCGGCTTTTGCGCCGTTCCCGTTTTACCGGCAACCTGATATTCCTTGAGCGCCGCCTCCCGGCCGGTCCCCTGCTGCACCACACCGGTCAAAATTTGTCGGACCTGGGCGGCAGTCTCCGACGAAACCACCTTGTCGTTCAGCTTCTCCGGTTTGTACTCCGTCAACTTGCCCGTCTCCGGGTTCCGAACCGCCTTGACGACGCGGGGCTTATACAGGGTCCCGCCGTTGGCGACGGCGGAGACGGCCATCACCTGCTGAATCGGCGTCACCGCAATGCCTTGACCGAAAGCAGTGGTGGCCAGTTCGGAATCATAAAGCCGGCGGCCAAAAAAATAACCCTTCGCTTCAGCGGGTAGATCGATTCCCGTTTTCCGGCCGGTGGAATCGGTAATCCTCCCGAAACCGAAGCGGTCGATATACCGGATCAGCCGGTCCTGACCCAATTTCTGTCCCAACAGCACAAAGGCGACGTTGCTGGATTGATAAACCCCTTCCCGGTAGGAGATCTCGCCCCAACCCCGACCGCCGTTCCAATCCCGGATCTTGCGGCCTCCCACTTGGATCGATCCCGATTGAAAGGTTTGTTCCGGCTGGAATATGCCTTCCTCGATCGCCGCAGCCAGGGTGACGATCTTAAAGGTGGATCCGGGCTCGTACACGTTGCTGATGGCGATGTTGACATCATTCACACCCGTCTCCAGGGTGGTGGCGTACTGTTCGGGATCGAAGGTGGGGCGGTTGGCCATCGCCAACACATCACCATTTCTGGGATCGACGACGATCGCCGTCGCCCCCTTCGCCTGGTACCGATCCATCGCCTGGTCAAGAACCCGCTCCACATGAAACTGGATCTCCCGATCCAGGGTGAGGATCAGGTCCTTACCGTGCCGGGGAGGGCGAAATTCCTCCGGACCGTCGGAAAAGCGGATGCCCCGCGCATCCTTTTTAAAGCGAATCTCCCCGGGCCTGCCCTTCAGCAGATCGTTGTAACGCTGCTCGACTCCCCCGACTCCGCTGTTATCCAGATTGACAAAGCCGAGGACGTGGGCCGCGAGGCTACCCTCCACATACTGCCTTCCAACGGTCGGGATGGCATAGATGCCCTCCAGCTTCAAATCCAAAACCTGTTTTTGTACGTCCCGGGATACCTTGTAGGTGCCTCCGCCCATCAACTTCACATGTCTCAGGCCCTTGTTGCTCAGCTTCCGGTACAGATCATCCTTGGGAATGTTCAAAATCGGGGACAACTTTTCGGCCGCTTTCTTGGGGTCTTCCACTTGGGTCGGATCAGCGGCGATGATGTACTTCACCATATCCCGAACCAAGGGCTCACCGTTTCGGTCGGTGATCGAACCCCGGCTCGGCTCGATCAGCTCCTCCTTTTCCCATATCTTTTCCGCTCGCTTGCGAAGCTCAGAGGCATCCACCGTTTGAATCCACAACAGCCGAAGGGTGATCGAACTAACAAGTCCCAGAATCAAAAAGCAGACCACCAGGATACGAATCTTGATGTGCTTCCGGTTCCCCTCCATCGCGATGACTCCCTTCAGCCCCGCTTATCCCGGTCCGCCTGTTCGCTCAGGTTTTTCCGGCCGTTGGCCGAAGGAAAAGGCTTCACATTCTCCGCCGGCACCATCCCTCTCATCTCCGCAAACCGGCGAATCCGTTCTCCGCTGCTCAGCATGTTCTTTTCCGCTTCCAGCTGCCGGTTGATCTCCTGAAGCCGCTTCGCTTCTTCCTCCACTTTTTGAATTTCCATGTTCAGTTCCGTCACTTTTGCATATTGGGAAATCACCAGAGCAGCTAACGTGACGCATACCACCACGCTGAACAAATATAACAATTTCTCACTGGCGGGCAATCCCCTCGTCTGCAGCAAACGCCTTTTCTTTTTTTTGACAGCGGTCTCCTCAAAAGCGACCGCCCTGGCGGCGCTTCCCCGGTTCTCCATCATCTTTGACCCTCCTATATCTTTTCAGCGATCCGCAACTTCGCCGATCGGGCCCGCGGATTTTGTTCAACCTCCCGCGGCGAGGGAAGAACCGGTTTCTTTGTCACCGATCGGAGAATGGGACGCTGATTGCAAACGCAAACGGGAAAATCGGACGGACAAATGCACCCCCGTTCCCCTGCTTGAAAGATCCGCTTACAGATGCGGTCCTCCAGCGAATGGAAGGAAATCACGCAAATCCGTCCACCCGAACGAAGCCGCTTGATCGCTTGATCCAGGGCGGAGGATAACGCTCCCAGCTCATCATTGACGGCGATGCGAATCGCCTGAAAGGAGCGCCGGGCCGGGTGGGGGCCCCTTCGGCGGGCAGGAGCTGGGATGGCTTCTTTGATGATATCCGCCAACTCCCGGGTTGTTTGAATCGGAGTGCGTTTTCTCCGTTCGACAATATGGCCGGCAATCCGACGGGCAAAGCGTTCCTCGCCGTATTGCGACAAAATTCGGGCAATCTCCTTTTCCGGCCAGGTGTTCACCAGATCATAGGCGGTCAAATCACCGTCAGGATCCATCCGCATGTCCAGGGGCGCATCCCCGTGATAGCTAAATCCCCGTTCCTCCTGGTCCAACTGGGGAGAAGAGACCCCCAAATCAAACAAAAATCCGTCCGCCTCATCAATCTGAAGCTCGTCCAAAATTTCTGCCAGGCGGCGGAAGTTGCTCCGGACCAGACGGATCCGACAACCAGCCCCGTCCAGGCTCTTTTGGGCTGCCTCCAGGGCATAGGGATCCTGATCGATGCCGATTAACAAGCCCCCGGGTCCCAGGCGATCGGCAATCCGTCGACTGTGCCCCCCTCCCCCGAGGGTGCAATCCACATAGACCCCCTCCGGACGGACGTTCAACCCGTCCACCGCTTCCTCTTTCAAGACCGTCTCATGACGGAACAACAGCGTTCCCCCTTACAGTTCCACATCGAAGTCGACCAGCTTTTCCGCGATCTCATTGAAGGACTGTTCGGATTCTGCATAGTAGGATTCCCAATTCTCTTTGCTCCAAATCTCGACACGGGTGGAAACGCCGATCACGACACAATCCTTTTCCAGCTGAGCAAACTCGCGAAGATGTGCGGGGAGGCTAATTCGCCCCTGCTTATCGAGCTCCACTTCGATCGCTCCGGAAAAGAAAAAACGCGTGAAGGCACGGGCGTCCGCTCGAGTAAACGGAAGGGACTTCAGCTTCTCCTCGAGATGAGACCATTCCGACCGGGGATAGGCGAAGAGACAGTGGTCCAAACCGCGGGTGACGACAAAGGAGGCTCCCAATTCCCCCCTGAATTTGGAGGGAATGATTAAGCGTCCTTTATCGTCCAGGGAATGCCGATATTCCCCCATGAACATCCCGCTGTCTCCCCTTCCCCCCACTTTCCCCCACTTTCCACCACACTGTAAATTATACCACATGCATACCAGAAAATCCTGCACGATGAAAAACGTCATCTTCCAGAGACCGGAAGCGGCGCGCTTCCATCCGCTGAACCCCGGCACTTTTCACCGATCTTCCGGGGGAAAACCAAAAAAAGAGCCGCCGATTCGGCGACTCAGGACAACCCGACAACGCGGTCAGGGGGAGGCGGCATGATTTTTAACCTCTTCATGCGGAGCGGGCTGCCGCCGTTAAAGTGCGGCAGCGTTCAAACCCT
>JAJYSD010000025.1 GCA_021793745.1 Bacillota bacterium | reverse complement strand
TCCGTTTTTCTCGTAGAATCTCTGTGCTTCTTCCCAGGTAGAGAAGTCGTCACAGTCCTTGTCCGCAGCGAAGGTTACGCCCGGGACCGCGAAAACAAGCGACAGCATGAACAACGCCGACAGTACCTTCCGCAAGTCAGACACCCCTTTTTTCTTCGATAAATGCGTCTAAATCCGATTCTCTCACTCTCCACAAAACCGACACTTTGACTCCTCGCAATTTTCCGGAGCAAAGCCACTTACGGACAGTCATAGGCGAAACGTTTAGTTAGCTAAACCGCGCCCCTCCGCAACGCGCGCACGGTGGTAAGCGACGATTTTCTGGATCAGAATCCCGTAGTCGAACGAGCCGCGGATCCGTCGATGTTTCAGCGCATATACTGCTTGTTTCAACGAATCGACCGCGACCTCTTCGTAAACATCGACAAGCCCGAGCGACCGATGCGCCATGATCGCCTTTTTCCACGCGAATGATCTTTTCGGTAATGCGCGCGGGGGCGGTGTCGACGCTTTGCCGCTCCAGCATGTTCCGAAAAGCGCGCAATTCGTTTCGGTAATAATCGACGGTGTACTCCGACAAGTACCGGATTTTGCGCGGAGGAATGCGTTTATCGCCATGTCCAGCTCCGCGGCCTCAAATAACGGTTCCGCGGCGGTCTCTTGTGGGGAATCATCGACGACAATTCGATTACTCCGCCTTTTCTTTTTCATGAAAAAAGACCTCCTAACCGTGGGAATCAGCGAATAATGTTTCGCCTCCTCCGGTACGCACGATTATTCGGCCCTAAAATCGCGAAAAGCTGACCCCGACAATCGTCGGAATCAGCGTCGTTATCGGCTTTATAGCGTTTTGTAACGGTTTTTGGCGATTTTGAGGTCGTGCACGTCTGCCAATTCCGCCACTTCGGCATGTCCCATATATGCTGCAGTCCTGATAATCCTTTTGTCATGTCGGCGCCCCGCCATCGATCTCACCGTGACAAGCGTGGGTTTTTCCAACCGGGACACAAACGCCCTGGGTTACACCCGCCCTCCCCCGTCGACAAGGAACTCACTTTTCTCTCTAGCAATCTCGTACTTATGTTGTATAGCCTCTTCATCCGGAACATGGTAATATGTATCCGGCGATACGCGTCAGTACCCGCCCAAGCCCGGGGAAAAGGGAGGATTCCCCTCAGGGACCCCCCCTTCATACATAAAGAAACGCGGAGCAAGGATTTTTCCAAGAACATGAAGAAGTGGAATAGGGATCAGTCCGCTGTGAATCGCCGTAAGGCAAGGAGGATTGTCAAATGCGATTGAAGGATGAGCATCTTTGTACCCTGACGGACTTCCACATCCGGGACGGATTGGAAGTGGAGGAGCCCATTTATCTGGAACACCTCCAACGGTGCTCCCGCTGTCAGGAAAAGATCCGTCGGCACCAGGCGAAGACGGGGAAACAGCTGGTAAAGCCGGAAAGCGGACAAGCCGCTCCATCGGTGACCGCCTTCTCCCCTCGGCCCGCCGACCCGAAGTACTGGGCGCTCCCGCCCCGCAAGGAACGCAGAAAACGGCAAAAGAAATGGGTCCTCGTCGGGTCCACCGCTGCATCCCTGTTGCTGCTGCTCACGGGATACTCCAACAACAACCAGGGAACATCGAACTACACCAATCACGCCCAGGCGAATCCCGTCGTCACTGAAAGCGATCTGGAAGGTCTCAACGACGCGGAACGGACCATCCTGATGACAGCCGCTCCGGGAACCCGGGCCACCGGAACCCTGTACATCTTGAAAACGGACCGTTCCGACGAGAAAAAACTGGTCATCGCCATCCGGGGGTTGAAACCCTCCGCCGATCACGTGTACCAGGTGTGGAAACACGAGGGGAACCGGGTGGAAGCCGTCGGGACCGTTGAACCCTCCGAGGACGGGACGGCCATGTTCGCCTCCCGGCTGTCCGATTACCGTTCCATCGACGGAATCACCATTACCAAGGAAAGGCGCCATGCAAAGCGTCCGATGGGACGGGATCTGCTTGTCGCCGCTCTGTCGCCGACATGGGAGAAGAGCACCTTCCAAAACGAATTGCATAAAACCGTGAAGAGGCAAAAGAGCGGAACCGTCAGCCGCTCAGGGACAGCCCTTGCCCAACCGACCCGGACTGTCCGGGTGAGCGACAGCAAAGAGGGGCAATATACCTACTCCCGGGGATCGAGCACCTTGAAAAAGTCCCGCAGCAGCTACAACCAACCCGCTTCGGTCCAAAAGCCCTCGAACACCAGACAGAAGCTGCAAGAGCCGCAAAAACCGCAAACGCCTCCACCGGAGGATACATCCGGCCCGAAGGATGACGACAGCCAATCGGCTCCTCCCGACAACCAAGGCAACACGGACAACAAAAAGCCGAAAAAACGCCTGCTGGATGTGGATCTGGATCTGGGTCCCATCGATATCGGACTCAAGCTGTAACCCCGATTTGCCAACCCCGTTGACGACGATGGTCGTCGGCGGGTTTTTTTGTCCCAGATTCAAAAAAGGAGGGGGGAGGATCCCCCTCACTTCATGGCTTCAATCCGCCGATGGATCTTCTCCACCGGCAAAATCACCTGTGTAAAGGTCCCCTCTCCCACGATGGCTTTGTCGTGTTCAGCAATCACTCGGCAAACCACCTTGTTCGGCTTCACTTCCGTCGCTTCGGCAACGAAGGTGACTTGCTTCCCGACCGGGGCGGGAGAGCGGTGCTCCACGGTGATGGAGCCGCCCACCCCTTCTTCCCCTTCCTCCAGGAAGGGGAGGATCACCTTTCTCCCCACCCACTCCATGTAATAGACCATCGTCACGGTGGACATGACGGGATGAACCTCTTCCCCGCCGAAGGCGGCCGTCATCTCCTCGGTCACCGTGATGCTCATCGTTTCCCGATGGCCCGGAAACAGTCCCGGCTTCACAGGGCAACCCCCTCAAAGGCCAAAGGGGTTGAGGGGCTTGGAACCGATGTAGGAAAGCACGCTTTTCGTCTCGGTATAGAGATCCAACGACTCGATGGCCAGCTCCCGCCCGAACCCGGATTGCTTATATCCGCCAAAGGGCAGACCCGGGAAGGCGGAGAAGGGATTGTTGATCATGACCACGCCCGCCTTCAACTGCCCCGCCACCCGGTGTGCCCGGCTGAAATCGCGGGTCCAGAGGGAGGCGGCCAAGCCGTAGATGGTGTCGTTGGCCAGGCGGACCACTTCCCGCTCATCGCTAAATTTCATGACCACCACGACCGGGCCGAAAATCTCCTCCTGGGCCACGCGCATATCGTTGGTCACATCCACAATGACCGTGGGCAGATACCAGTGACCCTTTTCAAATTCGGCCCCCTCGGGCCGACTCCCGCCGTACAGCACTCGGGCCCCTTCCTTTTCCGCCAGACGGACGTAGGAATCGATCACTTCCACCTGTCCGGCGGAAATGACCGCCCCCACGTGGGTATCGGGGTTCATCGGGTCGCCTACCTTCAATTGTTTCGCCTTCTCCACAAACCGGTCCAGGAACTCCTCGTAGATCGATTCATGGACGAACAGCCGGGAACGGGCTTCGCAGGACTGGCCGGTGTTGTAGTAGATGCCGAAGAGGGATCCGTCCACCGCCGCTTCCAGATCGGCATCCGCAAAGATGATGTTGGGCGATTTGCCGCCCAGCTCCAGGGTGACCCGCTTCAACGTCTCGGAGGCCCGGGCCATGATGTCTTTCCCCGTCTTCGTCTCCCCGGTAAAGGCCACTTTATCCACACCGGGGTGCTCGATCAGATAAGCGCCGATATCGGCACCGCTTCCGGTGATCACATTGATCACCCCGGCGGGAACCCCCGCTTCGTGGCAAATCTCCGCCAGCGTGAGGGCCGTGATCGGCGTCAGGCTGGCCGGTTTCAACACGATGGTGCAGCCGGCAGCGAGCGCCGGAGCCACTTTCCACGCCGCCATCATCAGCGGATAGTTCCAGGGTACGATCTGGGCACAGACGCCGACGGGCTCCTTCACCGTGTAGTGGAAAAATCCGTTGGGAACGGGCTTGGTGCTTCCCGAAAGGGTCGTCACCGCCCCGGCATACAGTTCAAAGTCCTCAATCGCCTGCATCACCTGACCCTTGGCCGCGGAAAGGGCTTTGCCGCTGTTGATGACCTCCAGCTCCACCAGTTCGTTAAACCGCTCCCGCATGATCGCCGCCACTTTGTTCAAGAGTTGTCCGCGGCGGGCAGCCGGCCATCGGGCCCATTTGCTGTTTACCAGGGCCTCGCGGGCGGCGGAAACGGCTTTATCCACGTCCTCCCGCGTGGCCTTGGCCACCCGGGCGATCACCTCGCCGGTGGACGGATCGTACGTGTCAAAGTACTCGCCGGAAGAACCGGGAACCTGTTCCCCGTTGATCAGCAGGTGATACTCCTGTTTCAGCAGTGCAGGCTTTTCCTTCAGCATCGATTCATCCTCCTCTTTCAACCGGCCTCCCCCTAATGGAGAAAAGCCACGTTTCTTCGCATCTCTCCGGCAGCGGAAACGTCCCCGTCACTTTCCTTCGACGACGTCACCGATCATCATCGATACCAACGATCCGGCAAACCCCATCAAATCCTTGGCCGCCGCCTTGCCCTCGGCGGAGGACATCGCCGCATCCAAAGCCCGGCGGTCTTCAAACACCATCTCCGCGAGGAGATAGTAGGGCGCCTCCCCACCCATCGGCGTCCCCACCAGGCGCGTCACCTCCAATTTTTTCAGCCCCGGCATCTTTTCGGCCAAGGGAGCGTGCACATTCCAATAATGATCGTCAAAGGCTTTTTTGTCTTCGGGATGGCGGTAAAGCGCGATCAATTTGACCATCAAAACCCCTCTTTCCTTGAGATGAAAAAGAATCGGAAAAATCCGTCACTCCCTGATCCCCACCGGATTGCGCCGATCGATCACCCGGACGGCCTTCCCTTCGCTGCGGGGAAGGGTCCGGGGTTCCCGCAGGACGACCTCCGTCGTCACGCCGAGAACATCCTTCAGCATGGACCGCAGGCGGAAAGCCAATTTTCTGCAGAATTCGTGTTCCATCGAAAAGGTGGGACCCAAGCGGCGAACCAGCTCCTCCGACACCTCCACCTCGAGGGTCAAGGTGTCCATCACCCCTTTCCGCGACACCACCAGCCGGTAGTGGGGCGCCACCTCCTCGATTCCCAGCACCACTTCCTCCACCTCCGAGGGGAAAACGTTCACCCCGCGGATCACCAGCATATCATCGATGCGCCCCTTGATCCGTGACATCCGGACATGGGTGCGACCGCAGCGGCAGGGTTCCGTATAGAGGGCGGCGATATCCCCCGTCCGGTAGCGGATCACCGGTGTCGCCTCCCTGGTCAGGGTCGTGAAGACCAGTTCCCCATACTCCCCCTCCGGCAGCGGGACCCCCGTCTCGGGGTGGATCACCTCGGGCAGGAAGTGGTCCTCCGCGATGTGCAGGCCGTCCTTCGCCTCCCGGCACTCGATGGAAACGCCGGGACCGATCACTTCGGACAACCCGTAAATATCGATGGCGTCAATGCCCCAGACCTCCTCCAGGGTGCGCCGCATCTCCTCCGACCAGGACTCCGCCCCGAAGATTCCGTATTTCAGCGACGTGTCCCGGGGGTTTTTCCCCGACTCGATCATCGCTTCCGCCAAACTCAAAATAAAGGAGGGGGTGCCGCATATTCCCCGGGGGCGAAAATCCTCGATCAGGGTGATTTGACGCGACCGGTTGCCTCCGGAGACGGGGACCACCGTCATGCCCAACCGCTCGCCGCCGTAATGCAGACCCAGTCCCCCGGTAAACAGGCCGTAGCCGTAGGCATTGTGGAGCACCTCCCCGGCCCGTCCCCCCGAGGCGACGATCGCCCGGGCGCACACATCCGCCCAATGCTCGATGTCCTTGCGGGTATACCCGACCACCGTCATCTTCCCCTTGGTCCCGGAGGAAGAGTGGATGCGCACCACCTGCTTCATTTCGACGGCGAACAGGCCGAAGGGATACTGCTCCCGGAGATCCGTCTTCCGGGTGAAGGGCAGCCGGTGCAAATCCTCCACCCCGCGGATCTTCTCCGGAGTGATCCCCGCCTCTTCAAATCTTCGGCGATAAAAGGGCACCCGGTGGTAAACCTGCTCCACCCGTTCCCGAAGCCGAGCCGACTGGAGTTTGCGAAGCTCCTTCCGATCCATCGATTCCCATTCCGGCTGAAACACCGACCATCCCCCTTTTCAGCTCCCCCCACTCCTGTTGCCTTCTGTCGAGGCTTATACGGGCTTCATCCCCTCAAAGGGCTGGCGACACCGCCGGCAATAAAAGATCGAACGACAGGCCGTGGGGCCGAAGAGGTTGTGAATCTCTCCCCCTTCGGCACCGCAGTAGGGGCAAGGCGGAACGATATCCAGGGGATGATTCCCCGGGTCCCGGGGGGGAGCGATCCCGAAGGAAGCCAGCTGCTTTCTCCCCTCCTCCGTGATCCGCTCGGTCGTCCAGGGAGGATGATATACAAACTTCACCGAGACATCGGCCACGCCATCCACTCGGAGCAGGCGCTCCCGCACATCCCGCCGAATGATCTCCAGCGCGGGACACCCGACGAAGGTGGGCAAAATCTCCACGGTCACCCGATCCCCCGCAACCTGCAGGCGGTGGATCATCCCCAAGTCCACCAGGGAGACCGTAGGAATCTCCGGATCCTTCACCTCTTGCAAAGCCCGCCACAGGGCATCCCTCGTTCCGCTCACACGGATCACCTCCTCCCGCCCGCTTACCACCGGGCCGCCGGATCCATCCGGAATACCTCCGTCATCGAATCCAACAGGCGATCCAAATCGGAGGTGTGTTTTCCCTTTCGCCCGTCCGTTGCGGGGACAACCGGGGAGCCCGGCCAAGGGAGTTTTGCCTCCTCAAAGGCGGGGCGCACCTGCCGCTCCCACCGCCTTTGCAGTTCAGCGGCTCCGAAGGGGATGATGCCGAATTCCACCAGCGGGCGCTCCACATCCCCCAGCGAAAAGAGTCCGCCGATGTCGGGCCACAAGTCCCGGATCGCGCGCCTCATGCGTGCCTCCGCTTCCCCTCCGGCCGATCCCAGCCGGGTGAACCACAGCCGCATGTGGAGCAGGTGATAATGCTCCTCCCGCCGAATCTTGGCCACCCCCTGGGCCAGCGGAACATAACCGGAGTCTGAAAGGGCTTCCAACCGTATTTGATCGAAGACATCGTAGAAAAAGTGGCGGGCAATCGTATAGGCCCAGTCCCCGTTGGGCCGCTCCAACACCACCGCATGGCGTCGCTGATCGGCCCTCCGGTCGAAGGCGAGACGATCCGCATCATCTTCCCCCAGTTCATGGAGCCGCTCGAAGTAATAAACGGCATGTCCCACCTCATCCTGGGCGATGGAGCTGAACGCCACATCCTCTTCGATATCCGGAGCCAGCCCCAACCATTCGGAATCCCGGTGCCCCACGATGAGTTCATCATCCGCCAGCTGAAACAACAACTCGGTCAACGCTTCCCGATAGCCGTCGATGTTCTTCGCTTCCGTCGCGGATACCACGCGCATCGGCCATCCCCCCGATCCACACGTTGATCATGCCGCACCCCATGCGGCATCCCGCAAAGGGATGGAACGATCCCAGGCCACAGGCACCGGTTCCCAGAACACCCCTAGCTCCGCCGGGATCCCCTCGACTCCTGCTCCCCCTCCGATATCAGGAGGGATCTACGCCGTTCCGCCTCCTTCGCCTCGAAGTAGCGGATCATTTCCTCAAAGTCCGGATTCTCCTCCTTGAACATCTTCCACAACCGGCCGTTTTCGGAATAACCGGAAACTTCCCGGTACCGGCGGTCCAACTCCCGGGCGAAGAAATCCCCCTCACGGGGCGCGGCGTAGATGGCATCCCGGGGAACCACCCACAGGTTGACCGCCGGATCCCGGCGCAGGAAGTTTTCCCGGGCCGTAATGAGGGCCACATCCGGAGAAGGTGCGACCACGCTGCCCACATGCCGGTGATGATCCAACGCCGTCTTTTGGACGAACACTTCGTAAACGCCGAATGCCCGTTTTTCTTCCCGTTTCTCCATGGCTGCGCGCCCCCCTTCCCTGTTCAGACCGCAGCGGACGCCTGCGCCGAACGGAGCATCGCCTCGCGCACCCACCGCTGCCCCTCATGGGCCTGCCTGCGCAACTGGATCCGTTCCTGGGACTTGGGACCGCAGTTTTTCCGCACGATCCGGGAGAACTTCTCCCAATCCGGCGGCGTGTACACCCATCGCTGTTTCCTTTCGTCATAGTGAAGTTCGGGATCCGGCACCTTCAGGCCGATGGCGCGAATCTGCGGAATATATTTGTCAAGAAACTGCTGGCGCAGCTCCTCGTTGGTCTTGACCCGAATCCGGTATTCCAGCATCCGCCGGGCCGCGTCGGTCACCTGGGGCGGGCCGAAGAAGAAGAGCAGGGATTCCCACCAGCGGTTCAAGGCATCCTGCAGCATGTCCCGCTGCTTCTGCGTACCCATCGCCAGGGCCAGGATGATGTTTTCCCCGTGCTGCATGTGGAAGCTTTCCTCGGCGCAGATCCGCTTCAGCACCCGGGCGTACGGGGCATAAGAGGTATCCAGC
>JAJYSD010000024.1 GCA_021793745.1 Bacillota bacterium | reverse complement strand
GGCCTGGCCGTTATCCCACATGCTCGCCCCCTCGCCGCCCGAATCATACAGCTCGACGAAGGCGGTCCGGTAGCCGTTATCATACGCCTTGGCATACATGTCATTGGGCCCGTGGTAGGAGGTCTCCCCCCACCAGCTCTCGGCGGAACCGCGCAGCCCCTGAACGAAGACGATCGGCGGCTTGCTGTCATCCACATTGGGGGGCGTATCGCCCAAATACCAGGTTCCCGGAACCGCCGCTTTTCCCATTTCCTCCCCGACACGCTTCGGAAGGGGAACCGCCTTCTCCTGGGCCGACACGGGGACAGCCACGAGCGACAGACACAGAAGAACCACCAAAAACAAGAGACGTCCCCTTTTCATCCCCTTGCCTCCTTCGAATCATTCCTTCCACTCCCTATAAAAATGATTCCCTCTTTTGGAAATTTTCTAACTTGTACATCGTCGGTTGCAGAAAGTTTTTGTTTCCCAGGGAATACCAACGGAAAAAGTCGCAAAAATTAACGAAGACTCCTTTTCTTTGTGAGGGTTCGCACATGAAACACGTGGGAATCGCCCTGAGCGGCGGGGGAGTGGCCGGCTGCGCCCACCTGGGCGTTTTATACGGTTTGGAAAAAGCGGACATCTCCGTCGGTTATATCGCGGGAACGAGTGCGGGAGCCATCGTCGCTTCCCTTTACGCTTATGGTTACCGCCCGAAACACATGATCAAGCTGCTCCCGCTGATCAACAAGGAATTGGTCGATTACGACTACGCTTCCTTTGTGCGCGCCTTCATCCGCCGGGGTATGCGGGTCCAGGGTTTGGCGAAGGGGGAAAGGCTGCACTCTCTGATCGCGGAAATCACCCGGGGTGCCCGGATGACCGATTTGCCGCTCCCCGTCGCGCTCATCGCCACCGATTTGAAAACCGCCCGGCCGGTGGTTTTTACGTCGCGCCCCCTCCTTCATCCCCTATCCGAAGCCGATACGGTTACCGACATTTCCGTGGCGGACGCCGTGGTCGCCAGTTGCGCCATCCCGGTGCTGTTTCAACCGATCCACTACCGAGGCCGGCTCCTCGTGGACGGCGGAGTCATCGACAATTGCCCGATCAGCGCGGTCAAGGCGCTGGGGGCAAAAAAAACCATCGCCGTCAAAACGAGGGAATCCGCACCCCTGGAGAGCTCCTTCGACTCCCTCCTGGCCATCGTCAAGCGGGTCATGAGTATCACCCTCAACATTCAGGCCAAGCAGCAGTTAAAGGAGGCGGACATCGTCCTGCAACCCGAGGTGGCTCCCGATACCCTGCTGGATTTTACCCAGACCGTGGCTTGTGTCAAATCCGGATATCGCCATGTGCGGGAGCGGATGGAAGAGATCCGCCGGGCGATGGGAGCCGCTCTGGAGGGAGCCACCCTGTGAAGGATACGGAACCACCGGCGGAGGCGATCCATTTCAACGGGGGCACCGCGGAAAAGTCCGACGGCGGACACCCGCTAATGCGCCTTTCCCCCTTCCCTCAACCGCTGGACCAAGCGCCGGATATCGGGGGGAAGGGGCGACTCCCAGGACCGCTCCCGGCGATCCCGGGGATGGGTCAATTGAAGAAAAGCGGCATGCAGGGCTTGCCGCTCCATCCCCCGGCTTTCCCAACCTTCCGCATACATGGGATCCCCGATGATCGGGTGACCCCGGTGGGCCAAATGCACCCGTATCTGGTGCGTCCTGCCCGTCTCCAGAAAAAGGCGGAGAAGGGTTGCTCCGGGAAATCGCTCCAAAACGGAAAAGCGGGTGATCGCCGGGGCACCCCCTTCCATCACACAACGGCGGGCGGGGCGATCCGGACACCGGGCGATCGGGGCGTCGATGACACCGGTCTCCTCCGGCACCTCACCGTGAACGACAGCCAGATATCCCCGCAGATAGCGGCGGCGGGCCATCTGACCCGCCAAAAAGTCATGGGCATAGGCGTGTTTGGCGATCACCAACAAACCCGACGTATCCTTGTCCAACCGGGTCACGGGGTGGACGGCGTGGGCTTCTCCCCGCGCCGTCCAGCGGTACACCAAGCCATTGGCCAGGGTATGCTCCCGATAATCCTTGGTGGGATGAACCACCAATCCCGGGGGCTTGTCGATGACGACCAGGTCTTCGTCTTCATGGACGACGGTGAAGGAAACCGGCTGGGGAGGAATGTCCGTGCGCTCCTCTGGCAGTTTGACCTGGAGCAGATCCCCCTCTTCCACCCGGGCGGTCAAAAAGGCCGGCCGGCCGTTGACCGTCACGCCGCCGGATTCCTTCAGCCTGCGGAAAAAGCGCCGCGAAAAGCGATACCGGTTTCGCAGGACATCCCGGACCGTCTTCCCTTTTTCCTTTTCCTGAACGCGGTAGACAAAATCCACCGTCCGATCTCCGCTCAACGGCATCCTCCTTCAATACATCACACCGGTGCGGGTGTGGGTCTTTTGGAATTCGGCGGGTGAAGGATCGAAGTATTTCGGATTGTACCTTTTGACAAACCATCCGTTCGGGTGCAGGTAGCCGGAACCCCAGGTGGGATCCATGGTCAACCAACGACCATCCACCTTGACCTCCACCCAGGCATGACGGATCCCGTCGGCAATTCCCTCGACGAAGCGGGCCTCCATCCCGATCGAGCGCAGGAGGGCGATGGCGAGGAAGGTATAGTCCTGGCAAACTCCCTTTCCCGTTTCCAGGGTTTTCAGGGCACTGTCATCCAGGGCGAACTCGTCGTTCCGATACTTTTGCACATCGTAGGTGATATTCTTCGCCACATAATCGTAGATCGCCCTGGCTTTGCTCCGATCGCTTTTCTTGCCGGCGGTCAACTTCTTGGCCAATTCCTTGATTTTCCGCGAATCGGACTGAATTCCCCGGGACGGCAGCAGATACCGCTTATCTTCCTTGGCCGTATTGATCACGGTAAATTCCGCCACGCTGAAAAATCGAAAGTAATCCCGCCTTTCATCGGTGATTTCCGGCACATTGACGGTCACCCGGTACTTGCCGGGTCCGAAACGCAGCCAAAACTCCCCGTCAAAGCGATAATTGTCCACCGGGAGAAAATAGGTCGCCTCTTCACCGTCTTTTTTGGTCTGAATAATGAGATGAGTGGTCCGGGCCGCATCGGGCGCCTCCGGATCGATCGACCCGGAGATCCGGTATTTCATACGGGCTTTCTCCCCGCCCGCCACGGGATGTTCCAAATGGACTCCGCGCTCTTCATACTGTTTATAATATTTGATCGGCTCCCGCTTTTCGGTGGAGGTGTTTTCCACCAGCAGCGTGGCCCCCTGCTGGTAATAGCTTTCCCTGTCCGGGATCGGAACCATGACGTTTAATTCGTGGGGACCTTTTCCAAAATAAAGCGGAACCTTCACCTCGAACCGGCCGTCCTTCAACCGGACCATCCGCTGCCATTTCTCGGAGCCTTTTTTCACGAGGACCATGATATAGGGGCTTCCATAGGATTCGGAAATGCTCCCCTTGAGGACAAAGACACCGTCCGCCTTGATGTACCCGGTTTTCGGCCGGGTCAGTTTCAGCCCCGCTTCCATTCCCGCAGGGGTCCAGCCGATATCCCGCTTGATTTCCGGATTGACATTGACGACTGCAAACCGGGCAAAGTCGTGGTAATATCCCTCGGACGCTTCGCTCGGCATGCGGACGGTGACGCGATACTCCCCCTTCCCGGCGAACAGCTGCACCTTCTGCCGGAAGGTTCCGCCTTTGAGGGGCGCGTAGTAGGAAAAATTCTTTCCTCCGAGGAGCCCTTTCCCGCCCTTCTTCTCGATTTCGATCCAAACGTGCTTCGACTTCATCCCCGCCGTTTTTTCGACCGATCCGGCCACCGTAAAGGAGCTGTTGACCGCAAACTTCTCATAACGGGGTTCCTGAAGCTCGCCGCCGACCTCTTTGGCGTAGGGTTCCAGTTTTAACGGCTTCAGATCGATCTTTTCGTTTTCCTGCTCCACCAGCTGCTGCCACTTATCCTTTGGTTTTCCGCTGAGAACGCCCAATCCGCTGCAGGCGGCGGCAGATACAAGGGATAAAATGATCAGGCAAAAAATCACCAACCGAGACCGATGTTTCACTGACTTTCCCCCATCTTTCCCATTTCTCTTTTATCGGATCGCTCCGGTAAAAACGAACAGGGAGACGTTTGACCTGCTTGTTTATCGATTTAAACCCCGCACGGATCCCATCAGTAACATTATAACGATTCTTTCCCGATCCAGCCCCCCTTTTGGGTAAAAAAGAGGGATTGCCTTTGAAAAGGCAATCCCCCGAGGGCGAGACCAAGATCATAAGACTCAGTTTCACAAGCTGAGGCTACCTCTTATTTTACTATGGAACGGGTAAACGATGTTTTTAAAACTTCGACTCTATTCGACATCAGACGACAAATATTACGACCAAAACATGCCCCTCTTTCGAAAATGTTTTAAAACCTCCCGATGAAAGCCCTTTCGAAGGGGAGATTTTCCTTGACACGCGGCCGGTTCCAGGTATGATGGTTTTACAAGTACCACATCCCGCAGCCAGTTGGGGGGTGACAGCAGATCGGCCTGGGCTACAACATTCGTCGCCGTCGGAAAACCCTGGGCATGACCCAAAGACAGTTGGCGGAGGGAATCATCTCCGTTCCCTATCTCAGCCTGATCGAAAATGAAAAGGCAACGCCCGGTGAGGATATTTTAAAACTGCTGGCAGGGCGGCTGAAAACGGATCCGGAAACGCTGATGGGGATTCGGGACGCCAAAAAGGAGAAGCAGTTTCGGGAATTGGTGGAGCGGGCCCGAACGGCCCTGAATTACGAGGAACATGACACCTCCGAAGAAACGATTCAGTCCCTGCGTTCCCTGGCCTCCACCGTTTCGGATCCCGATCTGCTGGTTCAGATCGAACTGCTGGAACTCAACCTGTTGGAACACCGAAGCAGCCCCGACCATTCCCAGAAATTGCTGGAACAGTTTGAAGAGCGGTGGAAATCCTATTTGGAGTGCCCCGCCATCCGGGTGCCCTACCTGCGTGTCAAGGGAAACATCCAATACCGGAGAGGACACTTTGAAAAGGCGCTCCATCATTACCTGGCGGCGAAACGATTGCTCCCCGAAATTACAGATGATATCGAAAAGGGTTACGTTTACAGCAATCTCGGAAAAACCTATGTCCTCCTGGCCAACCCGTCGATCGGAATCCTTTACGCGGACAAAGCCCTGGAGATCATGAACCGGCACGACCGTCTGCTGGAAGTGTGCAATCTTTTGCATCTCAAGGGAACCTGCCTCTGCTACATCAAAGAATACCAAGAAGCGATCCTTCTGTTTGAACGGATTATCCGCATGTGCAATCATTTCCTCCTTTGTCATCTGTACGCTTCCAGGGCCTACCACGGGATGGGCATCTGTCATATGAAGTGCGGCGACTACCGCACTGCCATTCGGCTCTTTCACCAATCGATCCGGGTGGGCGATCCGAAAAAGTTGCCGGACTGGGAAATCGGAGTGGTCCACCAATCCCTCGGGTACACCTTTCTGAGCACAGGCGACCTGAAGAAAGCCAAACGATATATTAAATCCGCGATGAAGCGGTTGAGGGAACGGTCCAATTTGTATGCGGAATGCCTGGTTTACCTCGGCATGATCTACCATGCAGAGGGGAATCTCAGGCGCTTTGAATCCTGCTATCGCCTGGCGATCGAAATGTTTCTCTCCCTCGGCATTTATGAAAAGACAGCCCGGACCGCTCAAACCCTCGGCCAGTTTTTAAGTGAGGCGGGCCAACCGCAGGAAGCCGTCAAGTACTTGACCATCGCCGCCGAAAATTACGGCCGGCTGATTCCGCCCATCGACTTCGACTCCGAATTGCCGGAATCGGTCATCGCCCGCCGCACAACCCAACGACCCTTCAGCCGCTTTGAAGGAAGATGATATACCCGTTTTCCGTCCCTTTCCCCTTCTTTTATCCCCCTTTGTCTCAATTCTCCGAAAAAAGGCCGGCCCTCGGCGCGGCTGAGATCTCCTGGCCATAGAAGCTGTCGGGATGCCGAACCCATCGACCGGTATGCGAAAGCGGATATTGTTGAAGCCCCCTTGTCTGCCTATACCACGATCCTCTGAAAACATAAGTTGGCAGAAAGGGGGTGTTTCATTTGATAAAGCACTCCGTCGGAATTTTATTGGCTCGTCCCGTACTAAAGCGAATTGTTTCAAAAAAACCGACCCATGAGCGGGCGGAACTTTATTTTGAATGCGGAAATCGAATCGGCATCAGCCCCATCCTGTTTGACCTGCGAGGTTTGGACCTTCAGCAGGGACAAGTGTCGGGATTTGTCTGGGATCCGTCCGAGAAGCGATATATACGCGCCGTCCAACCCATTCCCCCGGTGATCCACAAACGAATATTGTCAACCTCCCCGAAACTGGCCACCCTTTCCCGGCACTTGGGCAAAGGATTGTTTAATCCTCCGATCAACCGCAACAAATGGCGGATTCACCATTTGCTCCAGCAAAACGCCCGTCTCCGGCCCCACCTTCCCGATACCCGTCAAGGATGCGATGGGGATTCGGTTCTGAAAATGTTTCAGAGGCATCCCGCGATCTTTATCAAACCCGTTTGTGGATCCCTCGGGCATGATATCCTCAAAATCGAAGCTATGGGCGAAGGCCAATATCTGCTTCAATCCCATCAAAGGAAGGGACAAACGCTTTCCGAGGATCAATTGAAAAGGCTTCTCGCAAAAAAATCCTCCAAACGCGGTTATCTCCTCCAGCAGGGCATCCCCTTGGCCAACTATCACGGTTCCCCCTTCGACCTCCGGGTATCGGTGCAGAAGGGAGCGGAAGGGCGCTGGCAACTCAGCGGGGTGGTGGCCAAGGTGGCTCCACCAAGGGGAATGCTGACCAACCTTTCCCGGAACGGAAAGGCCGTCCCGGCAAGGAGCGTTTTATCCCATGCATTTCCCGATAAAAACCCCGAAGAGCTTCTGAAAAAGATCGGAAGCCTGGCTTTGGACGTTTGCCAAACCTTGGAGGCATCCCATCCCGCTTTTGCCGATGCCGGCTTGGATATCGGGGTCGATGAAAAAGGAAAGCCCTGGTTTATCGAAGTAAACTTCCGGGATCTGCGATATTCCTTCCATTCGGCTGGAGAATACCGATTGTTCCAAAATACCTACTTCCACCCCATGTGTTACGCAAAGTTTTTATTATCCTCCCAACAGCCAAATCCGGCCGTTTAGCGCGTACCACCGGAGCAAGCCCGAAACCCGTCATAAATTCAATGATAAAAGGATGGTTTAAACATGACGATACAACCCGTCAAGCGTATTCGAGGGATGCCCAGGGGGAGTTCCCGTCCGCAACTGATCCTCTTCAGCGACGGACGCCAATATATCGTCAAATTTAAAAACAACCCCGTCCAAGGTACCCGGGCCCTTGTCAATGAATACGTGGCCGGCAGGCTGGCCCAACTCCTCGGCCTTCCCGTCCCCCCTTTCAAAATCGTGCACATAGGCAAACCATTTTTTAAGGAGAATCCCGTTTTGTTCCGATATCGCTTCCGACCCGGCCATCAGTTTGCCAGCCAATTCATTCCCAACTGCCTCAACAAAATCGACAAGGAGTCTCTGCCCAAATTGAACATTGTCAATCGCAAGCATTTTGCCGGAATCATCGTATTTGATCAATGGGTCAGCAACATTGACCGCAGGAACAGAAACATCCTCCTGCGGCCGACATCCCGGGGCCACGACTACCAGCTGTATATGATCGACCAGGGTCACAGTTTTTCCTATTTCGATTATTGGACCCACAAAAGGGAATGCCGTTGGACACCGGCGGCCCTTCGATTCCTGCCGCAAAAACTGAAATTGAATGCCTTCTATCGTTGGTGCAAACGGCAGAGTCGCCAGGAAGACTTTGCCCGCTATCTGGATAAGATTCAGCAGCTGTCGAACAAACAAATCCGTCAAGTCATCGCATCCATCCCAAAGGATTGGAATGTATCGCGGGTGGAAAGAGAAGCCCTGTACGATTACCTGATCCGAGCGAAAAAAATGCTGCCGGACTTGATCAGACCTTATCTCCAAAAGAACGATGAACAAGCCGGGCAAACCGAAAAAAAAGCGCAACCCTTCCTGTCGGAAGGGATGCGCCGGACGAAATCCTAAAATGAAGAGCCTCCCGGGGGATGACATCGCTGATTTTTCCCGTCCCATTTCCCGGTGATGGGGTCTTTCCGACGTTGACTCCATTCCGTCCTTTGAGAAACTCCCGTTGCCTTACCCCACCAATCAATCCTCCTGTCCCAACATCTCCAGGAAGGTTTGTTCGTCAATCACCCGGATGCCCAGATCCTGGGCTTTTTTCAGTTTGGAACCCGCCTTTTCACCGGCGATGAGCAAGTCGGTGTTCTTGCTGACACTGCCCGTCACCTTGCCGCCGAGGGCTTCGATCCGATCCGCCGCCTCTTTCCGGCTGAAGTGGCTGAGCGTTCCCGTGAGAACCACGGTTTTCCCGGCAAAGGGACCTTCCGCCGCCTCCTCCGGCCTCGGCCCCTTGTAGGAGAAATTGACCCCGGCGGCGCGCAGGCGTTCCACCACCTCACGGACCTCGGGCTTGGCAAAGTAGGTGACGATGCTGTCGGCCATCCGGGGGCCGATCTCGCTGATCGACTCCAACTCCTCCCGGTCCGCCTCCATAATCCGGTCCAGATGCCGG
>JAJYSD010000023.1 GCA_021793745.1 Bacillota bacterium | reverse complement strand
CCTTGGTTACCGGGGTTATTCCCTTGAGGGTTATTCGGTTCCCGGTTGTTTTTTTCGTCCTTTTGATCCTTTTTTTCAAACTCTTTCTTGCGCCCGCATTCGAAGCATTTTTGCTGGCTCGGCAAGCCGCCCGGGTTTTTGAAGCGGAGTTGGGGAGGCGACAGGTTGGGATCTGCCTTCAGCACGGATTGGAAAATCGAACGCCACACGATTTTGGCCCGGTTGCTGTTGGAGATCCGGTGGTTGTAATCGTAGCCCACCCAGACGCCCATCGCCACCTTGGGTGTATAGCCGATGAACCACAGGTCGTAATCGTTTTGGGTGGTACCCGTCTTGCCGGCCAGATCGTAGCCTCCGAATCCGCTGCCCACATACTGGCCGGTCCCGCCGCGGACCACCGCCCGGAGCATATCGGTGGTCATGTAGGCTGCCTGGGGCGACAGCACCTGGACCGGTTCCGGCTTGTGCTCGTAAACGGTTTTTCCGGAGGAGTCGACGATCTTTTCGATCATGTAGGGCTCGTTGAACTTACCTCCGTTGCCGAGCATCGCAAAGCCGGCGGTCATCCGCTCGACGGTGAACCCGTAGGTAAGGCCGCCGATCACCGAAGCCTCACCGTCATAGGGGTGTACGGAGAAACCCATCTTCCGGATGTAATCGAAGCCGTTTTCCAGGCCGACGGAGCGGAAGACCTTGATGGCAGGGATGTTCAGGGACCACTGGAGTGCGTATTTTGCCGTCACCGGACCGCTGTATTTTCCGTTGGCGTTGCGGTATATCTTACCCGACGTTCCCTGGGCCCTGAGCGGCTCGTCGATGATCGTCGAGCCGGGGGTGATGATCCCCCGGTCAATGGCAGGCCCGTATCCGAGGAGCGGCTTGATCGCCGAACCGGGCTGGCGCCGCGTATTCAGGGCGTGGTTTTTCTGTTCCTTGTCAAAGTCCCTGCCCCCGACAAAGGCGAGCAGCGCTCCCGTCTCCACGTCGATCAGGGTGGCCCCGACTTCCTCCGTTTCGTCTTTCAGCGTTACCCATTTGTCGCCCATTTTGGTCCGATAGGTGATGGGCGGGGCGTAGAGGTCGGGGTTTTTGGCCGCCTCGTTCATGGTGTCATACAGCTTTTTGTCGATGGTCGTATAGATGTGATAGCCGCCCTGCTGGACCTGTTGGATGTATTTTTGAAGGGTCGCCTGATACTGCCCCTTTTCGCTCAACTCTTTGGGGTCCAGGCCGTCTGCCTTCATCAACGCCTCCGCCGCCCGTTCCTCAACGGCCATCATGATGTAGGGATAGCGGCTGTAGGCGTTTTGTTTCTTTTTGGTCAGTGACCCCTTGATATCGAAGGCGAGGGCTTCCTCATACTGTTGCTGGGTGATCTTTCCGTTGTCCAGCATGTTTTTGAGGACCATTTCCATCCGCTTTTTGCCGCGCTCCAGGCCGTCCTTTTTAAAGGGGTTGAAGTCGTTCGGCCGCTGGATCATACCGGCGAGATAAGCGGCTTGGGGGATGTTCAGATCTTTGACGTCGACTCCGAAAATCCCCTGGGCGGCAGCCTGTACGCCGTACATGTGCTGACCGCCGGAGCCGGTCCCGAAATAGAGGCTGTTCAAGTAGGCGTTGAGGATCTCCTCTTTGTCGTACATCCGCTCCAAGCGCAGGGCGAGGAGGATCTCTTTCGCTTTCCGGTCATAGGTTTTGGCGTAGTTTTCCAGAATCGCTCGTTTGATCAGCTGTTGGGTGATGGTGCTTCCCCCGGTGACCACCTTCTGATTGGTCAAGTCTTCGTAGACGGCCCGCAGGAGGGAACGGGGGACGATCCCCGAATGCTCGTAAAACTCCCGGTCTTCGGTGGAGATGAGGGCATCGATCAAATGCTGGCTGACTTCATCGTTTTCCACCAGCTTGCGATCCCCGATCAGAGTCCGAACCGAACCAATCAACTTTTTATCCCGAAAATAGGCATAGCTGGTTTGGTGCCAGCCCGAAAGCTTTTTGTTGAAATACTCCTTGTCCCGGACCGGTTCGTCCTTGACCAGGGCGGCCACGTATCCCGCCGCGACACCGGCGGCTCCCAGGGAAAGAGAGAGGATAATGACGAAACCGACAAAAAGCGAATAAAAAACGCCCTTCAGGACACGTTTTTTCCCCGCCCGGGGTTGATCCTGAGGAGATGGAAAATCTCCTTTTGCCATCGCTTGCTACCCTCCTCGTTGTACGGTAATATTATACCATAGCAAGGGAGGGGCGGATCACTTAAAATCGCGGGAAAACAAATTTTTTCATCGCAATATACAGACGGCGAAGATCGGGCGAAGTAGCCGGCGGTCGGTATCCTTCAGAGAGCTGGTGGTTGCTGCGAACCAGTGGGCCCCGTCGCGCGAATTACACCCGGGAGCCTTCGCATTTCGGCTCGAGCTGAAATGCGACGGGAGGATCCCGTTATCCGAAAGAGTGGAAAGCCTGTGCGCTTTCAATAAGGGTGGTACCGCGGGAAAACCCCGTCCCTTGGAGGGACGGGGTTTTTGGTGTTCCGTACCGCTTGTTCTCCCCAGGAGCCATTTCGAAAAGACGTGTTTCCCAAGGAAGGTGATGGACGTGTCGGTGGAAAACGAGATTCGACCGGAAGTGCGGGAGGAGGTGGAGCGCCAGCTGGCCATTCTCCGCCGGGGAGCCGAGGAGATTATCCCCGAGGAGGACTTGGCCGAGAAGCTGCGCCGCTCCGTGGAAACGGGAGAGCCCCTCAAGGTAAAGCTGGGGTTGGATCCTTCGGCGCCGGACATCCACATCGGCCACACGGTGGTGCTTCACAAGTTGCGCCAGTTCCAGGAGCTGGGCCATGTGGTTCAGCTGGTGATCGGCGATTTCACGGGACGGATCGGCGATCCCACGGGGAAATCCGAGACGCGCCGCCAGTTGTCGGAGGAGGAGGTGAAAGCCAACGCCGAGACCTACACCCGGCAGCTGTTCAAGATCCTCTTCCCGGAACGAACGGAGGTCCATTTCAACAGCAAGTGGCTCAAGCCCCTCACTTTCCTGGAAGTGACGGAATTGGCCTCCAAGTGCACAGTGGCCCGGATGCTGGAACGGGATGATTTTTCCAAGCGCTACCACAGCGGTCAAGCCATCAGCGTCCACGAGTTTTTTTACCCGCTGATGCAGGGTTACGATTCCGTCGCCCTGAAAAGCGATGTGGAGCTGGGGGGGACCGATCAGAAGTTCAACCTGCTCATGGGTCGCCAGCTGCAGCGGGAGTACGGCCAGCCGGAGCAGGTGATCATGATGATGCCGCTTCTTGAGGGCCTGGACGGGGTCAAGAAGATGAGCAAGAGTCTGGGCAACTACATCGGCATCGACGAGCCGCCCCATGAAATTTACGGCAAGACGATGTCCCTTCCGGATGACTTGATGGTGAAGTATTATGAGCTGGTGACCGACCTGTCCCTGGAAGAAGTGAACCGGGTCAAGGAAGGGCTGGAAAAGGGCAGCCTCCATCCCCGGGACGCCAAGATGCGGCTGGCACACACCCTCGTCCGGATGTATCACGGGCAGGAGGCCGCCGATGAGGCGGAGCGCCATTTCCGGACCGTTTTCCAGCAGGGGAAACTGCCGGAGGAGATGGACGAAGTGGAGATTTCCGCGTCCGACTTGAAGGACGGGAAGATGTGGATCGTTCGTCTGCTGAACCGTCTCGGCCTGACCCGCTCCAACGGGGAAGCCCGTCGCTTCATACAACAGTCGGCCGTCCGGATTGACGGGGAGAAGGTGACCGACACCGACGCGGAACTTGCCGTGAGAAACGGGATGGTGGTTCAAGTCGGAAAGCGGCGTTTTGCCAAAGTGAAATTGGTGCAGGGATAAAAGGAGAGGGACCCTCAAAGCGGGAGTGATCCGATGCGCGGATATTCGTCCTATGATGCGGGAGGCACTCCGGGGACTTGTTTGGTGATCGGCGGCAGCGGCCGGGTCGGAAGCCGGGTCGTCGTCCAGCTGGTGGAACGGGGGCGGCCAGTGCGGGTTTTGGTGCGCCCCGATTCTTCCATCCGGCGGCTGGCTCCGGTCTTGTCCCGGGTTCGGCTGATCGCGGGGGATGTGAGAAATCCCGAGACCCTGGCCGAAGCGGTCCGCGGCGTTCACCAGGTGATTTGGGCGGCGGGGATTTCGCCGGAACGTCCCGGCAGTCCGAAGGAGATCGACCAAGTGGAGGTGGGGGGTGTCCAACACCTGATCGACGCCTGCAAGCGGGAGTCGGTTGCGTATATCACCTACCTCTCGTGCATGTACGCTTCTCCGACGGCCCGGTCGGCGCTGTTTCAGGCGAAATGGCGGGCGGAGGAGTCCATCCGTCAGTCCGGCGTTTCCCATGCCATTTTGCGCTCATCCGTCATCGTTCATCCCAGTAAACGATTTTACCTTCAGATTCCGCCCATCGCCTGGGGGGAGGGAATTCCGGGCATTCCGCACGCCCTGCCTTCCTTCCGGACCAGCCCCATCGCCAGCGACGATGTGGCCGGGTGTCTGATCGACGCTTCCCTCAATCCCCGGGTTCGCGGCCGAACCGTCGAAATCGGAGGTCCGGAGCCCCTTTCGCCCTCCGACTGGATCCGGTTGGCCGGCGAAGAGCGGGGGAAACCCTTCAAGGAGTGGGCGCTTCCCCCGGTCTTGGCTGAAGCGGGGGTGTGGCTCGGATCCCGGCTTTTTCCCGGCCGGATGCTTTCCCGGGAGATCTTCCGCGACATGGTGGAACGGGATGCCGTCGTCGATCCGGCCACCATGAAGGAGCTCTTCCCCCATGTCGCCCTCACGCCCGTCCGCGAACTGATCCGCCGGATGAAGGAGAAACACACCGGCCTTTAGCGCTGGCGAAAAAACGGGGCCGCCGATACAGGCGGCCTCCGATCATTGACAAAAAAGGGGACGCCGACATCCGATTTTAATATGGAAGAGCATATCTTTTAAACGCTTTGTGAAGGGGACAAGGGATCGGGATATCCCGTTGAATGCCGGTCAAAAACATCCGCTACAGGGCGGATGTTTTTTGTGCAATTGAAAGAAGCGGCGGACGATGGCTTGTCCCGGTGGCTTTCCTGGCCGCCCAAGGACGCCCTTATTTCGGGAAATGCCTGCCCTTCCCGACACCGGGAAAAATACGACCTGGGTCGCAGAGGAAATCGAACCGGGGATCGTTCTGGAAATCCGGGAAGTTCCTTATCCTGAGAGACAGAGGAAAGGGGGGACAATATGAACGGAAAAACGGTGGCCGGCATCGCTCTGATCGCAGGGGCGGTGGTGTTTCTCCTCGGTGGTGATCTCGGCGGATTCTTCGCCTTCCTGTTGGCGGTGGGACTGCTCGTTTACGGCTGGAGGAAATGGCGGAAGGCGGGCGCGGGCGGAGGCAAGGCGGTGGGAATCGCTGCGTTGATCGTCGGCGGTATTCTGCTGCTCAACTGGGTCCCGTTTTTGATCGGGCTGTTGATCGCCGCCCTCTGCATCTACTTCGGGTGGACGCTGATCCGCCAAGATCGGGACACGGCGGAGTTGGTGTCGGAGCCGGAGGCGGAAGCGGAGCCCGGGGATCAGAAGTTCCAGTGGGAAGACGACTTTGAAAGCGAATGGAAGCGGTTTGTAGAGCGCCAAAAGGACCAATCGTAAGTGAAAGGAGAGTCGGCGATGCTTAAACGGATGCGGGATATTGTGGCGGCGACGGTGAATGAAGTGCTGGATTCGCTGGAAGATCCGAGGATGATGGTGAAGCAGTACCTGCGCAATGTAGAAGGCGAGATCCGAAAGGCGAAGGATGCCATCATTCGCCACCAGGTCATGGCGGATCGCTTTGAACGGCATGCGGAGGAGGCGTTCCAGTTGGCGGCCCGCCGCCGGATGCAGGCGGAGCAGGCCCTGGATGCCGGGGAGGAGGACCTCGCCCGCAAGGCCTTGTCCGAGATGAAACACTGGGAGAAGCGGGCCGAACAGTACCGGCAAGACGCCGACAAGGCGGCCGAGCAGGTCCGGGAACTGAAGGAACAATTGAGCCAATTGGAAAAGAAGTATCAGGAGCTTCGGGACAGGAAAAATGCACTGCTCGCGCGGGCCAACGCGGCGAAGACCAAAAAACGAATCCACACCACTCTGCACCGAATCGATTCCGAAAGTGCGATTAAAGGCTTTGAGCGCATGGAAGAGCGGATCCTGCAGATGGAGATCCAAGCGAATGCTTACGCCGGGGGCGAAGCGAAATCCGCGGAGGGGCGGCTGGCCTATGCCGATGAGGTGGAAAAGGAGCTGGAAAAGCTGCGCGCCCGGCGTTCCGAATCCCAGCCGGCAGACGAAGTTGAAGGGGCCGGGAACTGAGAAGGAATGCCGGCCGAGGTTTCCGGGATGGATGAGACACCTCCGAGCTGCAGGCGCTGGGGGACGTTTTTCCGCCGGACGACAAAAGATAAAGACAGGAGACGGGGCGGAACATCGCCCGCTCCCGACACTGATCCACAGCGGGAGGGGCGTCCCGCCGCCCTTTGTGATTTGCCCGGGACCATTTGCGATATAATGGGATCATGATCGTTAAAGAGGAGATTTTATGAGAAAGCTGTTCGGTTTGTTCTTTATCCTATTAGGGGGTTTGGTGCTTTATGGCGCCTTAACCAACAGCGTCGTCGGAAGGTGGCTCACCTTTGGAAACGCGGCGACGGATGCGGTTTCCCTGGACGGCGTTGAGCGGATCGAGATCCGGGGGGCCGCCCTGGATCTGCGAATTATTCCGGAGCAACGGGAAGATGTGTCGGCGGCGTTGCGTGGCGGCCGCAAAAATGTACTGTCCCTCAACCGCAACGGGGATACGCTCTCGATCAGTGTCGGGAAGGAATGGTATCAATGGTTCTTCTCCCGCCATCGATACCGGCTGGAGGTTCGGATTCCCTGGGATTATGAGCACCGCTTGGCCATCGACGTGGATGCCGGGGATATCCGCTTTCACGGTCCGTCCGTGAATCGGCCGATGGCGTTGGAGGAGCTGGAGCTGGAACTGGACGCGGGAGAAGTGTATTTAAGCCATCTGCAGGTGGAGCGGATCCAGCACCGGAGCTGGTCGGGCAACGTCGAGGCGGGTTATGTGACCGCGGAAGAGGCGGATTGGCATGTGACCTCGGGAAATTTGCGCCTGAAAAATTATTCGGGATCGCTCGGAGTCGAGATGGTTTCCGGGGATGTGAGAATTCAGATGGATGATCTGTCGGGACCGGTGGATACCGCCATCACATCGGGGGATCTCCGGCTGGATTTGCCGAAGGATGCCGGATTCACCCTGGATGCCAAGGCGACCAGCGGGGAAATCCATGTCGACTTTCCCATGCGTGTGGTGAAAAAAGACCTTCAGAGCATCAGCGGTTCCCACGGCAGCGGGAAATATCCGATTCGCCTCCGAACGACGAGCGGTGACATCCGGATCGAATGACCCGGGCAGGAATGGAAGGAGGGGAAGGATGATGCGTCGGTTGCGAAACCAGGTGGCCGGGTTCGCCCTGCTATTTATCGGGTTCAGCATCGTGGTGGGCCTGATCGACTTCGGCCATTTCCTGCTCGGGCCTTTGTTCCTGTTTGGCATGGGATATATCTTGTACCAACACGTTCACCGCTGGATCGGATATATGCTCTTCGGCCTGGCGGCGATCGCCTTTTTTCACGGAGTGCTGGGCATCGATGTGTTCGGCTTTCTGCTTTCCGCATTTTTCCTTTATGTGGGGTATTGCCTGTTGACCGACAAGCCGGTTCCTTTCCTCGAGCGCTTTCGCGATCCGATCCATCGCTGGTTCAGGAGGCTTAGCCGGCGAGACCCTTCCTTCGGAGAATTTTCTTCCTCCTTCCGGGCTGAAGGGATGTCACAGGACGAAGGGGCGGGCTCCCTCCGCAGCTCCCTGGTCGGCAATGTGCGCATGGAAGGCCCCTTTGAGCTGGAGGATGTCCAACTGTCCCACGCGGTCTGCGATACGACCATCGATCTGTCCAAGGCGGTCATCCCCGACGGGGAGAGCACCCTGGTCATCAGCAGCCTGATCGGGGATGTGGACATTTACGTGCCCTACGACATGCCCGTATCGGTCGGGGCGACGGCGGTGATGGGAGATCTCAAAATCCTGGACCGCCGTCACAGCGGCTTCGGCTGTCGGGTTCACACGGAAACCCCCGGGTACCGGCAATCCTCCCGCCGGGTGAAAATCACCGTTTCCCTGTTGATCGGCGATGTCGATGTGAGGGTTTTATGAAGGGAAACCGATTGACGCGGATTCAGTGGCGGATCATTCGTTTTGTGCTGTGGGTCTGTCTGTCGGTGGCCGTGCTGGTGCTGTCGGCGGTGCTGGTATATTATCGGTTGGACCCAGCCATCCTGTGGGCGAGTGAACGGTTTTCCGTTCCCCTGATCCTGCTGGTTCTGCTGCTGGTGGTGGCGGTGGGTGTCCTGGCCGGCTACGGGTTCGGCAATCAAATGAAGAAGCGGCTGGAACATTTGCTGGAATCCGCCCTCAAGTATGAGCGCGGGCAGTTTGCCCATCGGATTCCTCCCCTGGGAGACGACGAGATCGGGCGGGTGGCCGAGCACCTGAACCGGATGGCCCGACGGGTGGAGCAGCAGGTGGCCTCCCTGCAGAAGTTGGCGACGGAGAAGGCCCGGTGGCGCGAGCAGATGAAACAATCGGTGATCACCGAGGAGCGCCAGCGGCTGGCGAGGGAGCTGCACGACGCGGTCAGC
>JAJYSD010000022.1 GCA_021793745.1 Bacillota bacterium | reverse complement strand
GTCACCAAACTGATGGAGGAGTTTTTTCCGGAAATTCTGGATGTGGAATTTACGGCCAACATGGAGGAAGAGTTGGACCAGATCGAAGAGGGGATCGTGGACTGGGTCCAGATCGTCGATGAATTTTACCGCCCCTTCCACCGACGCCTAGCGATTGCGGAAAAAGAGATGGAGGAAGTGGAAATCAAGGACGAGGTTTCCGATGAGGTCTGTGAAAAATGCGGAAGCCCGATGGTTTATAAAATGGGCCGCTACGGGCGTTTCTTGGCCTGCTCCTCCTTTCCGGAATGCCGCAACACCAAACCGATCCTGAAATCGACGGGTGTCAGCTGTCCCAAATGCGGCGAAGGGGAAATCGTCGAGCGGAAGAGCAAAAAGCGCCGCACCTTTTACGGCTGCAGCCGATATCCGGAATGTGACTTCGTATCCTGGGACAAACCCGTTTCCCGCTCCTGTCCCAAGTGCGGCAAGCTGATGGTGGAAAAGCGGAAAAAGAAAGAGACCGTGATCCGCTGTACGGAATGCGGGTATGAGGAAGTGAAACCCTGAGGAGGTGACATGAATGCCACAGACGGTGACAGTGATCGGAGCCGGCTTGGCCGGCAGCGAGGCGGCATGGCAGATCGCCCGACGCGGGGTTCCGGTCCGCCTCGTCGAGATGCGCCCGGTGAAACAGACCCCGGCTCACCGGACGGGCCGGTTCGCCGAGCTGGTCTGCAGCAATTCCCTCCGGGCCAAAGCCCTGACCAACGCGGTGGGGATTTTAAAGGAAGAGATGCGACGGATGGATTCGCTGATCATGCGGTGCGCCGACGCCCACGAGGTGCCTGCAGGGGGAGCGCTGGCGGTGGATCGGGAAGGGTTTTCCGCCGCCGTCACGGATGCGCTGAAACAGCTCCCCAATGTGGAGATCCATCATGAGGAAGTGACGGAGATTCCCGAGGGCATCGTCGTGATCGCCACCGGCCCCCTCACATCTCCGGCCCTGTCGGAAAAGATCCGCCGCCTGACCGGTGAAGAGTACCTGTACTTTTACGATGCGGCGGCCCCCATCGTGGAAAGGGACAGCATCGACATGGATAAGGTGTTTGTCGCCTCCCGCTACGGAAAGGGGGAGTCGGCCTACATCAACTGTCCGATGACGCAGGAAGAGTTTGACCGGTTCTATGAAGCGCTCATCTCCGCCGAGCAGGCACCCCTCAAGGAGTTTGAGAAGGAGATGTATTTTGAAGGGTGCATGCCCATCGAAGTGATGGCCCGGCGCGGGAAGAAAACGATCCTGTTCGGTCCGATGAAGCCGGTGGGCCTCACGGACCCGCGAACCGGGAAGCGTCCCTATGCCGTGGTGCAATTGCGTCAGGATAACAGCGCCGGAACCCTGTACAATCTCGTCGGTTTTCAGACGCACCTCAAATGGGGGGAACAGAGGCGGGTGATCCGGATGATCCCCGGGCTGGAGCAGGCGGAAATTGTCCGGTACGGGGTCATGCACCGGAACACCTTCATCAATTCTCCCCGACTGCTGCGCCCGACCTACCAGTTGATCCGACGGATGGACCTGTTCTTCGCCGGCCAGATTACCGGCGTGGAAGGCTATGTGGAATCCGCCGCCTCCGGATTGATCGCCGGAATCAACGCCGCCCGCTTGGCGGTGGGAAAGGAGCCGGTGGTCTTTCCGCCGGAGACGGCGATGGGCAGTCTGGCCCGGTATATCACCACCGCCGATCCGAAACATTTTCAGCCCATGAACGCCAATTTTGGCCTCTTTCCTCCGTTGCCGAAGCGGATCCGCTCCCGGGAGGAGCGAAACCGCCAATTTGCTGAGAGGGCCTTGAACAACATTCAGGATCTCTCCCGAGAGCTGCAACCTTTGCCTTGCTAATCAAATCGATGGTGTGCTAAGATGAATGCGGCAACGGCATGAAATACGATGATTATGCGAAGCAGCAGCCGTCGATCGTGCTGCTCTTTCTTTTACGGTGAAAGAATCGGCTTTTCCTTTTTCCTGCAAACGAAGATGGGTGAATCCGGGCGAACAAAGGGGGATTTCAGGTGGAGGGATTTCGCGGGACGACCATCTTTGCCATTCGGCACAAGGGAGCGGGAGCGATCGTCGGAGACGGCCAGGTCACCTTCGGCAATCAAATGGTGATGAAACACCGGGCGAAAAAAGTTCGCAGGTTGTACCACGGCAAAGTGGTCGCCGGCTTTGCCGGGTCGGTGGCCGATGCCATGACGCTCTTCGAGAAGTTCGAAGGGAAACTGGAGGAGTTCCACGGCAATTTGACCCGGGCGGCCGTCGAGTTGGCCAAGGAATGGCGAGCGGATAAGGTATTGCGGCGTCTGGAAGCGATGCTGATCGTCATGGATGCAGAGCGTCTGCTGTTGGTGTCAGGGACCGGTGAGGTGATCGAGCCGGATGATCAGATGTTGGCGATCGGCTCCGGAGGGGGATACGCGCTGGCCGCCGGCCGGGCCTTGAAAAGGCATGCGCCGGAGATGAGTGCCCGGGAAATTGCGGAAGCGGCGCTGAAGATCGCCGGAGAGATTTGTGTGTTTACCAATCAGCAAATCGTCGTTGAGGAGGTATAGCGGTGAACGGGGGATCGATTCGCCGACAAGAACAGATGACGCCACGCCAGATTGTCGCTGAATTGGATAAGTACATCGTCGGCCAGCAGGCGGCCAAACGGGCGGTGGCCATCGCCCTGCGCAACCGGTATCGCCGGACTTTGCTGCCGGAGGAGCTGCGGGACGAGGTGGTGCCCAAAAACATTTTGATGATCGGTCCCACCGGCGTGGGAAAGACCGAAATCGCACGACGCTTGGCGAAGTTGGTCGGTGCCCCCTTTGTCAAGGTGGAAGCCACCAAATTTACCGAAGTGGGTTACGTGGGCCGGGATGTGGAGTCGATGGTCCGGGACCTGGTGGAAACCGCCGTCCGGATTGTCAAGGCGGAACAATTGGAAAGGGTGAAGGATAAGGCGGCTCAATTGGCCGACGAGCGGATTGTTTCCATCCTGGTTCCCTCCCGAAAATCCGGCGGCTTTAAAAATCCGCTGGAGATGTTCTTGAATCAGTCCGGTCACGCCCATCGGGCCCAGGATGTCGGAGCCGACGAGACGGGGGTCCAGGAGCGCAGAAGACAGGTGCGGGAACAGCTGAAAAGGGGCGAGCTGGAGGAGGAGATCATCGAAATCGAGGTGGAGGACCAGGTCCCGATGTTTGACATGTTTGCCGGTTCCGGAATGGAACAGATGGGCATCAACATGCAGGAGATGTTGGGACAGTTCCTTCCGAAGCGGACGAAGAAGCGCCGCCTGCCCATCCGGGAAGCCCGGAAGGTGTTGATCCAGGAAGAGGGTCAAAAGTTGATCGACATGGATCAGGTGACCCAGGAATCGATTCAGCGGGTGGAGCAATCGGGGATCATCTTTATCGACGAGGTGGATAAAATCGCCGGCAAGGATCAGCGAGGCGGCCCCGATGTCTCCCGGGAAGGGGTGCAGCGGGATATTCTACCCATCGTCGAGGGTTCGACGGTGATGACCAAGTACGGTCCGGTAAAGACGGACCACATTCTCTTCATCGCGGCAGGCGCTTTCCACATCGCCAAACCCTCGGACCTGATTCCCGAGCTCCAGGGTCGATTCCCGATCCGGGTGGAATTGGACGACTTGACCGCCGACGATTTTTTCCGCATCCTGACGGAACCCAAGGGAGCGCTGATCAAGCAGTATACGGAGCTGCTTCGAACCGAGGGCATCGAAGTGAAGTTCACCGAGGATGCCATCCGCGAGATCGCCCGTCTGGCCGCCGAGGTGAACCAGGGCACGGAAAACATCGGCGCCCGAAGGCTGCACACGATCCTGGAGAGGTTGTTGGAGGAGCTCTCCTTTGAAGCGCCGGACATCCATCTGAAGGAGATCGTGATCACTCCCCAGTATGTTCAGGAACGGCTGGGCGACATCGCGCGGGATCGGGACATGAGCCAATATATCTTATAAAGGCGGGGGGAAAGTCCCTCGAGCAAGGGTGCTCCCGGCATTTTTCTCGGTGGTTATAAATCTAAAAGCCATGTCCAAACTGAAAAAATTGATGGGGGAATCGTTGCGGAAGCGGTTTTTCCTGTGGTATATTAATGAACGGTGTCAGCACACACGTCGGCGGAGGTGGGCGGGCGGTGTCGCGCAGGCGATCCCGTTCGTGATGATGCCGACGGAGGAAATAACCAGAGAGGATGAATGGGTCTATGGCAGTCGTTTCAATGAAGCAGTTGCTGGAGGCGGGGGTCCATTTCGGACATCAAACGCGCCGTTGGAACCCCAAGATGGAAAAATACATTTTCACCGAGCGGAACGGGATTTATATCATCGATCTGCAGAAAACGGTGAAAATGATGGAGGAGGCCTACAACTACGTTCGCGATCTGGCCTCCCGAGGCGGAACCCTGCTCTTCGTGGGGACCAAGAAACAGGCTCAGGATGCGGTCCGCGAGGAAGCAGAGCGTTGCGGAATGTTTTATGTGAACCACCGCTGGCTGGGAGGCACCTTGACCAACTTCCAGACCATCCGCACGCGGATTGAACGGTTGCACGATCTGAAGCGGATGGAAGAGGACGGAACCTTCGATGTGCTCCCCAAGAAGGAAGTGGTTCTCCTCCGCAAAGAACACGCGCGGTTGGAAAAATTCCTCGGAGGTATCAAGGAGATGAAGGAGCTGCCCGATGCAGTCTTCATCATTGACCCGAGGAAGGAGCGGATCGCGGTCGCCGAGGCCCGGAGGTTGGGAATCCCCATTATCGCCATTGTCGATACGAACTGCGACCCGGACGAAGTGGATTACATCATTCCCGGCAACGATGACGCCATCCGGGCGGTTCGCTTGTTCACGTCCAAAATGGCGGATGCGGTTCTGGAAGGGAAACAGGGAGAGCAAAGCGCTTCCTGATCTTGCGTAAAAGGGTGGGTTTGGGGATGAACCTCACCCCCCTTTTTTATACAACCCTTCGGCGATCACCCCGGATGGGGGCGTGGAAGGAGACCGGAGTCATCTGAAGCAAACAAGGAGGATCATAAAAAATGGCGATATCGGCTGCTCAGGTAAAGGAATTGCGTGAAAAAACCGGTGCGGGAATGATGGATTGCAAAAAGGCCCTCACCGAAGCTAACGGTGATATGGATAAAGCGATGGAGATTTTGCGTGAAAAGGGCTTGGCCGCTGCGGCGAAAAAAGCGGGACGCGTTGCCGCTGAAGGTTTGGTGGAATCCTACATACACTCCGGAGGACGGATCGGGGTTCTGGTCGAAGTGAACTGTGAAACGGATTTTGTGGCCAAGACCGAGGAATTCCGCTCCTTTGTGCGCGACATTGCCATGCAGATCGCTGCCATGAATCCCAAGTATGTGAAGCGGGATGAGATTCCGGCAGAAGAAGTGGAGAAGGAGCGGGAGATCCTGCGCGCTCAGGCACTGAAAGAGGGCAAGCCGGAGCACATCGTTGAGAAGATCGTGGAGGGCAGACTGGAGAAATACTTCAAGGAAGTCTGTCTCCTGGAGCAACCGTTTATTAAAGACGGGGACAAAACCATCGAGCAAATGGTTAAGGAAATGATCGCGCGCATCGGAGAGAACATGGCGATCCGGCGCTTTGTTCGCTTTGAGCTGGGTGAAGGCATCGAGAAGAAGGAAACCAATTTTGCCGAGGAAGTCTATTCGCAGGTCAAGAACTGAGGAGGCGCCAAGGGAACACCCTGTGTTCCCTTTTTTTGGATGAGGGGTGAAAATCGCCCGGAAGATGTGCGAAACGGAGGAAAGTCATGGAACGTCTCGATTATCGTCGGGTGGTCTTGAAGCTGAGTGGAGAGGCGTTGGCGGGTGCCCAGGGGTACGGCATCGACCCCAATACCATCTCATCCATCGCCAATCAGATCAAAGAAGTGGTGGAGATGGGCGTCCAGATGGCCGTGGTTGTCGGCGGCGGGAACATCTGGCGCGGCATGGCGGGAAGTGCCAAGGGGATTGACCGGGCCACCGCCGATTACATGGGGATGCTGGCGACCGTGATGAACTCCCTGGCCCTTCAGGATTCCCTGGAAAAGGTGGGTGTTCCCACCCGTGTCCAGACATCCATTGAGATGCGCCAAGTGGCGGAACCCTACATCCGCCGCCGGGCGATCCGCCATCTGGAAAAGGGTCGGGTCGTCATTTTCGCGGCGGGTACGGGAAACCCCTTCTTTTCCACCGATACTACCGCCGCCCTTCGGGCTGCGGAGATCGAAGCGGACGTGATTCTGATGGCCAAAAACAATGTGGACGGGGTCTATTCCGCCGATCCCAGCCGCGACCCCCATGCAGTGAAGTACGAGACCCTCACCTATCTGGACATGTTGAATCAGGGGCTGGGAGTCATGGATTCGACCGCATCCACGTTATGTATGGATAATAACATCCCGCTGATCGTGTTCAACATTTGCACGGAGGGGAATATTCGCCGCGCGGTCATGGGGGAACAAATCGGAACCGTAGTGAGGAGGAGTCTTTAATGTTGGAGAACATCAAAAAGCAATCCGCTGAAAAAATGGAGAAGGCGATTCAGGTTTTGAAGAAGGATTTGGCCAGCCTGCGCGCCGGTCGGGCCACACCCGCTCTCCTGGAGAAGGTGACGGTTTCCTATTACGGAAGCGAGATGCCCGTTAACCAGTTGGCCAGCATTTCCGCTCCGGAGCCGCGCCTGCTTGTGATTCAGCCCTGGGATAAGTCCGCCTTGACTGAAATCGAACGGGCCATTTTGAAATCGGAATTGGGGCTCACCCCGACCAATGACGGAAATGTGATCCGGATTACCATCCCGGCGCTGACGGAGGAACGTCGGGCGGAGCTCGTCAAAGTGGTGAAAAAGAGCGGCGAAGATTCGAAGGTGGCCATTCGCAACATCCGGCGGGATGCCAATGAGGAGATCAAGAAATTGGGGAAAAACGGCGAGATCTCCGAGGACGAGGTTCGGCGCGGTCAGGATGAGATCCAAAAATTGACGGACGGTTATATCCAAAAAGTGGACGAGGTGATCGGAGCGAAGGAAAAAGAGATTATGGAAGTCTGACGGGGATATCTCCCGACATCCCCCGATACAGGGGGATTCATTTCTATCAAACGGCTTTTGTTATATACTTAGAATGGATGGCCGGAGGAATACTGCGGAGGAATGGGCATGATCCGATTTCTGAAAAGCTGGTTTGCCGGGTCGGAGGCGTTGGATGAGGAGTCTCTGCTTTCCAGGGTGCGAAGCGGCCCGATCCCACGCCATGTGGCGATAATCATGGACGGAAACGGGCGGTGGGCCAAGAAACGGGGCCTTCCCCGGGTGGCCGGCCACCGGGAGGGCATGAAGACCGTTCGGGAGATTGCCCGGGCCGCCGATGAATTGGGCATTGAGGTGTTGACGCTATATTCTTTTTCCACGGAAAATTGGAAGCGTCCCCGGGAAGAAGTCGATTATTTGATGAAGCTGCCCGAGGAGTTTCTGCGCACGGAACTGGATGAGTTGGTCCGACGCAATGTTCAGGTGCGGATGATCGGAGATGAAACGCAACTGCCGGCGCACACCCTGTCGGCGATTCGTCGGTTTCAGGAAGCGACCCGGGACAATTCGGGATTGATCCTCAATTTTGCCCTCAATTACGGATCGCGAGACGAAATCCTCCGGGCCGTGCGTCAGATTGTCGAAGAAGTCCAATCCGGAAAAGTGGATAAGGATGCGATCGATGAAGCGGTCATGAATCGATGCCTGTACACGGCGGGACTGCCGGATCCCGATCTGGTCATTCGCACCAGCGGTGAAATCCGGGTCAGCAATTTCATGCTGTGGCAAATGGCGTATAGCGAATTGTGGTTTACCGATATTTCCTGGCCTGATTTCAGACGCAACCATTTTTTTCAAGCCATCGAAGATTACCAGCATCGTTCCCGTCGCTTCGGAGCGGTGTAAAGACTGGAGAGTCGGTGGATGAGGCAACGGATTATCACAGGAGGGCTCGGGGCCGCCGGTTTTCTGATCCTGTTGTGGCTGGGCGGTGGATGGTACGCAGGTTTGGTTGTTCTGTTGGCGACCCTGGGTTATATGGAATACTGTCGAATGGGAAGGATCGCATGGCGAAGCGGGTGGGCGCTGCCCGGCTTCCTGATGGTGTGGCTTTTGCTTTTCGGCGTGGTGTATGAGGGAAAGGCGATCGACTCCCTTGGACAGACAGTCGTTCTCACCGGCTTGATTGTTTTTTTTCTGCTGATGGTTCTCAGCCGCAACCGCCTGGATATTTATCGGGTGAGTTACCTTTTTATCGGCGCCATATACATAGGTTTCGGTTTTTCCTACATGATACAGTTGAGGTGGATGACGGACGGGTTGCTGTGGTCTCTGTTGGTCCTTGGAGTGATCTGGGCAGGAGATACCGGGGCCTATTTTGTGGGGAGGAAATTCGGAAGGCGAAAATTGTGGCCGGCGATCAGCCCGAACAAGACCGTGGAGGGATCGGCAGGTGGTCTGATCCTCGCGGTGATCATCGGCCTCCCGATCGCTTCGACCATCCCGTCCTTGGATCGGTTGGCAGCGCTGGGGTTCATCCTGTTGATCGCCGTGGCCGGCCAGTTGGGCGACTTGGTTGAGTCGGCCATTAAGCGGACCACCGGAGTGAAGGATTCCGGAGGATTGCTGCCCGGTCACGGTGGCGTGTTGGATCGGTTTGACAGTTTGCTGTTTGCGTTTTTCATCATCCATCTCTTTCGGGTTGTATAGGGGGAACAATATATGAAGCAGCGGATTGCCGTTCTCGGCTCGACCGGTTCCATCGGCCAAAACACTTTGTCGGTGGT
>JAJYSD010000021.1 GCA_021793745.1 Bacillota bacterium | reverse complement strand
ATCTTGCCGACGCCTTATCGATTTTCTTCGCCATGTTTGTCCCCCTCTCCATATTTCTGATACCAATCGAGGATTTGTTCGATGTATTCCATGGTTTCCTTATCCAGTCCGATCACCTTTTCCGGCTGCCCCTCCTCCGGCTTGATCGTTTCCCAAAATTTGTCGATCAAGGAGTCCTCCATTTGCAGATGCTCCCGTATGAATCCCATGATTTCCCGCGCCAGTTGTTGAGAAGCGGGGGAGTCGACCGGTTCTCCCTTGGTTTGGCGAATTTTCTTCAAGAGATTGATCCATCGTTCCGTCTTTTCATCGCGGGTGGTCAGATCGGGCAATTGCTGAAGCAGGATTTCCTGTTCTTCCTCGGTGAAATGGCGGGATAAAAAGCTGTCCTCATCATTCAGCCGAATCGACTGAATAATGGCCAGGATCTCGTCATTCGACACATCTCCCGTCAGCTCAAGGGAATGGCGGATGACGTGGAGGCTTTGTTCCAGAAGGTCCAGCCTCCGCTTTTCTTCCCGGATTTTCTCGATTTCCATATCGAAGATTTCCTTCCACCGCTCCGCTTTTTCGGAGTTGTCCGCGCTGACCCGCGTCATTTCTTTGATTTGGCTAAGTTTGAATCCCAACTTTTTGAGGACGATGATTTGCTGCAGTTTGACGAGGTCATCCTTGGTGTAATACCGATAGCCCGCTTCCGATGTTTTTGACGGTTTCAACAGGCCGATTTCATCGTAATAATGGAGGGTCCGTATGCTCACGTTGGTGATTCGGGAAAGTTCACCGACCCGATACATCGGTTCCTCTCCTTTCGGGGTGGTTCCGTAATGGTATGATAAACCCTTACGTTAAGGTGAGGGTCAAGGGGGGACCACTGGGGTTCCATCCCAATGGCCGGAGCGGTACGACTGCCTGATCGCAAAAATGCCGAGGTGCGATCCATGATCGGGAGTTTGCGGCCGAGCCTCCGGCGAAGCAGCGGAGACTTCGGCAGGGACGATACCCTCGCAAAAGGAGACTGTTCCGTCCGAAAGCTCCTCCAAATAAGATGCTCCGAAAATGAGCCGCTTTATTTCACGACAAGCGGTTTCCGCCCGGGAAATGGCGCCGAGACCAACTAGTCCCTGGAAAAAATCCGGATTATACTTAAGCATGGGAGGGTGCAAGGAAGATGCTGAAACAAAGAAGCAAATTCGTCACGTATACATTCAAACTTGCAGAGGTCGGTGTCCGGGTGGAGCGGAAGACATGGTTTGGTCGGAAGGAATTCCTCGTCAAGTATGGGACCATCCCCACCACCGTCAGCCGTTTCACCGAGCGGTCCAAGAAGTGGTTTTGGTTGGGGGTTGTGACGGCGCTGATCGGCTTGTTGGTATTTGCCGATAACCTGGTTCAGGACGAGCGGAATTTCGCGCCGGTATGTTACTTGACTTTTTCCCTGTTGTTTTGGCTATTATTTTGGCAGTCCCACAGCGCATGGGTCGGCTTTTACTGTCTTGACGGCAGCCGCCTCTTCTTTGTGGACGGCATTCCGTCCGATGCGGCGGTTAAGGATTTTATCAGGCGGGTCCAGGAAACGAAGGTGAAGGTTCTGCGGAGACACCTAATGAAACGGTTGGGGGATATATACGCGTTTTCGGGGGAGCTGGCCTGGTCCCACATCTATGATGAACTGACCAAGTTACAGGCCCTGGACATCCTTTCGGAGACGGATTTTAACCGGTTGAAAAAGGAGCTTCTCGACAACTTTGAGCACTTTCAGCAAACCCATCCTATCGGTATCGACGTTCACAAATTGCATTGACCGATTCGGCAGCCGCCCGGTTTTGGCGGTTTTTTGTGCGTTTTCAAAGAAGGGGCGCAAATCGGTAGCGGCCGGGCTCCCAATGCGGGGGAGCGGCGGTGCCCCCGCTCCTCCAACCTTCCTTTACCGATGGGGGATCCGTCCCATATGGCGGAACCCTTGTGCACCGGTGTGCCTTCGGGCAGGATGGAATAGAAAATTTTTCTGTGGATGCAGGTGGTTTCCATGAAAGTGATCGTGGCGACGCTGAACGCCAAATACATTCACACCTGTTTGGCTTTGCGGTACTTGAAGAGTTACGCCGAGCCGGAGTTTCCGGTGACCATCAAGGAATACACCATCAAGGATCCGGCGCTGAACATCGCCATGGATTTGTACCAGGAAGCTCCCGATGTGGTGGGCTTCAGCTGTTATATCTGGAATATCGAGGAAACGATCTCGGTTCTTCGCATCCTGAAGAAAGTGATGCCCGAGGTGAAGATCGTCCTCGGCGGCCCCGAAGTCTCCTACGACGTGCGCGACTGGTTCCGGCGGATTCCCGAAGCGGATTTCATCGTTTACGGGGAGGGAGAGGAAACCTTTAAAGAGCTGCTCCAGGAATTGGCGGGAGCGGGCAACTTCCGAAACATCCCGGGCCTCGCCTGTCGCGGTGAAGAAGGAGATCCCATCATCAATCCGCCGCGTCCCAAGCTGGATCTGCACCGGATCCCCACGCCGTACCGGTTTCCCGAAGATCGGCCGCACCTCTCCAAGCGCATCGTGTACATGGAGACCAGCCGCGGCTGTCCTTTCCGCTGCCAGTTCTGCCTGTCTTCCATCGAAAGCGGAGTTCGCTATTTTGATCTTGACCGGATCAAAGAGGATATTCTCTACCTGATCCGGAACGGAGCGAAAACCATTAAGTTCGTTGACCGCACCTTCAACATTCACCGCACCTACGCCATGGAACTGTTCCGCTTTTTGATCGACCACCACGGCGGGTGCGTCTTCCAGTTTGAGATCACCGCCGACATTCTTCGGCCGGAGATCGTAAGGTTCCTAAACGAAAACGCGCCCCCGGGCATCTTCCGCTTCGAAATCGGGGTGCAATCGACCAATCCCCTCACCAACGAGCTGATCCAGCGGAGGCAGAACTTTGAGAAGTTGGCCTGCACCGTGCGCAGCATCCGGGAGGGGGGAAAGATCGTCCAGCATCTGGACCTGATCGCCGGATTGCCGGAGGAGGATTACAATTCCTTCAAAAAAACCTTTAACGATGTGTTTGCCCTGGAGCCGGAGGAGCTGCAGCTGGGCTTTCTGAAGCTGCTCCGCGGAACGGGGCTGCGCCGCGAGGCGGAAAAGTACGGATATATCTACGTCGATCGGGCCCCTTATGAGGTGCTGGCAAACAAGGTGCTTTCCTTTGACGACATGATCCGCATCAAGCGGGCCGAGGACATCCTGGAAAAGTACTGGAACACCCATTATCTCGATGAAACGGTCCGGTTTTTGACGCGGCACGAGTTTGAATCCCCCTTCGATTTTTTCCAGTCCTTCGGGGATTATTGGGATGAGCGGGGATGGAGCCGCATCGGTCACCAGTTGGAGGATCTGTATCTCCGCCTGCGCCAATTTTTGCAGGAGCGGGGAACCCCCCATCTGCCCGTGATCGAAGGACTGATGAAATACGATTACCTGACCCATTTCAAGCAGCGTCCGCGTTCCGTCTGGTGGAAGGGGACGGACAGGGAGGAACGCCAGAACCTCCTGCGACGCCTGGTCGAGGAGCCCGAAGCCGTCTCGGAGGATTTTGCCCGCCTGCGCCTTTCGGAGCAGGATCTGATCAAACATTGTCGGGTGGAGGTGCTGCCCTTTGATCTCGTCCATTACCAGACGACGGGTTCCCTTCGCCGGGATCCGAGCTGCCTGATCGTACATTACAGGCCCGGAGAGGGTAAGGGGAGGGCCTTTGCCGCATCCATGGATCGGCTGGGTCTCCGCTTATCGGAAGGGTGAGCGGTTGAGCCCTCGCGTTCCCTCCGACAGGGAGCGGGGGCTTCATGTTTTTTTGTTGTTCGCAAAGAATATTGACTAATTAAATATAAATAGATACAATTAAAAACAGAGTATTTTAATTGGAATAACAAGATTATATCGCGCAACACTCTTATCCAGAGCGGCGGAGGGACTGGCCCGATGAAGCCCGGCAACCCCGGAATCACTCCGGAAGGTGCCAATTCCTGCGGAAGCCATCCGGTTTCCGAGAGATAAGAGGAGAGCACTTGGTCGAGCCTCTTCTCCTGGATAAGGGAAGGGGCTTTTTGATTGGAGCAGACGGGTGGTCCAAAGGGAGGTGCACAGCGCCGAGGGGTCAGTGAATCCTCCTTGTCCGGAGGGATCAATTCATCCATGATGGGAGGGCAAAAGGGATGGCAAAAAATTTGACGGTGGAACGGGAAGTCTCCGGGGCGAGCAGCGCCGCATCGACAGAACATCGCAAAGTCGCGCTGGCCAGTTTTGTGGGCACTGCGATCGAGTGGTATGACTTCTATCTGTACGGAACGGCGGCAGCGCTCATTTTCCCGAAATTGTTTTTCCCGACCTTTGATCCGCTCTACGGCACTTTGGCTTCATTTACGACCTATGCAGCGGGATTTCTGGCGCGCCCGCTCGGGAGTATCCTCTTCGGACATTTCGGGGATCAGGTCGGCCGGAAGAGGATGCTCACGCTTTCGTTGGTCATCATGGGCATTTCCACGTTTCTCATGGGTCTGCTTCCCAGCTATCACTCGGCGGGTTACCTGGCACCGCTCCTGTTGTGCCTTCTCCGCTGCATACAGGGATTTGCCGTCGGCGGGGAGTGGGGTTCAGCCGTGGTCATCGCGGTGGAGCACGCCCCGCCCGGCAAGCGGGGGCTTTATGGAAGCTTTCCGCAGATGGGGGTCCCGGCGGGATTGTTGTTATCGACGCTGGTGTTTTCACTCGTATCGAGCAATCTGTCCAATGAGGATTTTTTGGCCTGGGGTTGGCGCATTCCCTTTCTGTTCAGTATCGCGCTGGTTTTGATCGGGCTCTATGTGCGCTTTCAAGTCAGTGAATCGCCCGTTTTTTTGAAGGAAGTGCTGGCCAAACAGCAGCCGGAGAAACATCCGGTCCAATCCGTCCTGCGCCAACAAAAAAAGCCCCTGTTTCTGACGATTGGCATGAAGCTGTTGCAAAACGGCGTGTTTTATATTTACACCGTATTTGTGCTCACCTACCTGGTAGATATCCGACAGATGGACCGGTCTGTCGGTTTAAATGCGGTGATGATCTCTTCGATGATCGGATTTGCCACCTTGCCCCTCTGGTCCTACCTGTCGGACAAGATCGGGCGAAAGCCGGTGTACCTTTTCGGGACCGTCGCATCGACGCTGTTCATTTTTCCGTTCTTTTGGCTGATCGATACCGGGTCGGTGTTTTGGGTTACCGTATCGATGGTGATCGGCTTGAACGTGTTGCACGATGCTGTCTATGGTCCGCAGGCGGTTTACTTTTCCGAACAATTTGGGACCAAGGTGCGCCTGAGCGGTGCATCGATCGGCTACCAGATCGGAACCATCCTCGCCGGGGGATTCTCTCCGATCATCGCCACATCGCTGTTGGCGGAGTTCGAAGGCGCAAGCTGGCCCATATGCCTTTATGTGCTGTTGCTGGGCCTCCTCAGCACGGTGGCCACGCTGTTTGCGCGGGAGACCTACCGCGATTCCCTGACGGGCGAGTGATGGAGCACAACGCGTTAAAGAAGCCCTTGAAGCCGAAAGGAAAATGACTTGAGTTGCCGCAGGCAGCTTCAAGTCATTTTCTGCATGCGGGAGAATTCGGAACGGATGGCTTTTTGCAACTGATCATGCAAAGACGACGATGCCTGCCGGGTCTCCCCGTTAACGTTCCGCCTTTGCAAGGGTAGGCCGGTTCAGGGAGAAGAGGGACAGGTCCAGTTCGGGCTTTCCGTCGGTGGTCCACTGAGCCAGCGCTTCCCCGAGGGCGCTGGAGAATTTGAAGCCGTGCCCCGTCAAACCGGCGGCGATGAGAATCCGCTCGTCTTCCGGATGGCGATCGATGAGGAAGTGTTCATCCGGCGTCCGCGTATAGATGCAGACGGAACCGCGCAGCCGCTCGCCGGCGGCCCGGGGCAGGTTCTGCTGCAGAAATCGCCGCAGATCTCCCTCATCCTCCGGATGGCTGCCGAAGGTACGGTCGAACCGATCCGGATCGATCGGCGGCCCGCCGTCGTGGCGCCCCACCTTCACCCCGCTTCCTCCGAAGCTGGGGAATCCGTAGTACTGTTCGTCGGGGAGGTCGAAGAAGAAGGCGGGGAAGCGGCGGGAGTCGTACAGCCCCTCGTCGCACCGGAACCAGCCGACCGTTTTCCGTACGGGTGTGAGGGGCAGGGAGAGATCGGCGAGCAGTTTTCCCACCCATGCCCCGGCGGAGACGATGACCCGCTCCCCGTAGAAGGTGTCTGTCGGGGTTCGCAGGGAGATGCCCCCGGCTTCCCGCTGGAGAGACAGGACGGGGGTATTGGTTTTCAGGACAGCGCCCCGGTCGATGGCGCCCTTTCGGAAGGCCCGGAGACAGGCTTCGCAGAACAGCACTCCCGCATCGGGTTCCAGGCAACCGATATCGGTTTCCGGAATCGTGATGCCCGGCCAGCGCCGCATGATTTCTTCCGCAGACAGCCGTTCCAGGGGAAGATTGTGGATTTTTGCCCCGTCGATGGTTTCCCGGATGAAGCGGGAATCAGGGGCTCCCACCCCGAGGACGCCCGTTCTCGCAAACAGCCTCTCTCCCGCCTCTTCCTCCAGCTCCATCCACAGTTGTTGCGAGCGCAGGGCCAGGGGGATGTACTCCCGGCCTTCTCCGTAAGCGTGGCGGATGATCCGGGTTTCTCCGTGATGGCTGCCGCTGGTGTGGGGCGGATCATAGGCATCGATCATCAGGACGCGGACGCCCTTTTTTGACAGGTAATAACCCGCCGCCATTCCCGCCGAACCGGCGCCGATGACGACCACATCAAAGCGATTCCCCATCTTTTCATCATCCTTTCGTCAGATTGGGAATTTGGTGGGAAAAACCGGATCCGAAGCCCGGAAGCGGCGAAGGTTCTCTTTTTTCTCCCCGAAGGGCGCGGCACACCTCCGGCGTGTCGACGCCTTCACGGATCCCTGATCAACCGGTAAATGCCTCCCAGTATGCTCCAATCCTCATCGCGCTCCGCTCCCGAAAAGCTGACGAGGAAGGGTCTCTCTCCGCGTTTTTGCAGGATTCTTTGGACGGGCCCGTCCCCGATCGGGGCGCAGAACAGCAGATGTCCCCCCATCAGCTTCAACTCTCGGCATACGGCGTTCAGTTCCATGTCCACGTATTCCTTCCCGGGTCTCAAGCCGAACCCCTTCTCCCATTCCGCTGCCCGGCCGAGGTTTTGAACGGTGAAGGCGATGTGCTTCAGCCGCAGATCCCCCGCCGGGTGGGGCATCATGGCTTTCCGCAGCTGCAGGTCCCTTCGGCGCTCTTCGTCGGTTTGCTCCCACTGGATGAGGAAGGGGGGCGGCAGCTCGCCGTCCGGCCATTCCGGAAACATGAGGGTCCAGCGGAGCACGGATCCGTCGGGACGGATGCGTCTGCCGGGAAAGGGGCCGTTCATCCGCCATCCCTGCTCCTCCAGCAGGCGGGACGCCTCCTCCAGATTGTCCGTCCGCAGGGCGATCCGCGCTGGCCCCTCCCCGTGGGCGAGATCCTCCAGGGCTTGATGCACCAGGGGATTGTCCCGCGCCTTTTCGGCTACCGCAGGATTTTCCACGCCCAGGTACTCAATGTAGCTCAAATCGAAATAGCAAAGGGTATTGAACGTTCCCCAGTCGGAGTGGCTGCCGCCTTCCACCGCCTGGATCCCGCACTTTCGAAGGGCCTCCATTGCTTTTTTCGGGTCGTGCACGAGGTGGACGAGATGATCAAATGCGTACAACGGTTGCTCACCTTCCCGGAAGTGTAGTGAATCAAAGGGATATACCGCTTCGCTTTGCCAAGAGGGCCGGGGTGCTTTTCTTTCGTCAACATCATTTTTTGCCGGTCTTTTTGGGAAAATGCGGATGATGCGACGGAGAGGAGGGAAGTCGTTTGGGTCATGTTTCTTGGTTTGGGGTTCATTCTCCTGCTCCTTTGCAGAAAACCGGTGGATGCGTCTTCCTTTCATGGTATTCTGGATGAAGAACCCGGAGACAGAGAGGAGAAAAGAGATGGAAAGGGAGCCTTGGACCCTTCTCGTAGTTGACGATGAAGAAAAGTGGTTGGATGTGGTGGCAAATTACCTGGAAGGGGAAGGCTATCGCGTGATCCGCGCCCTGGACGGGATTGAGGCCCTTTCACAGATCCAAAAGCATCCGGAGATCGATGCGGTGCTCCTCGATTGGATGATGCCGGGGATGAGCGGCCTCGATGTGTGCCGGCGGATCCGCAGCTTCTCCGATGTTCCGATCCTCTTTTTGACGGCCAAGTCGGAGGAAGTGGACAAGCTCCTGGGATTGGAGCTCGGAGGGGACGATTACCTGACGAAGCCCTTTTCCCTGCGGGAGATGGTGGCCCGGATCCGGGCGGTGCTCCGGCGTGCCCGGGGAAAAGACCGGGGGATGGGGGGTTCGGAGGAGAAGTTCCTGCGCGGACCGCTGGAGATCGATGTGCCGGGTCACAAGGTGTGGCTGAACGGACGGGAGATCTCCCTGACGCCGACGGAATTCAAGCTGCTCACCACCTTGGCGTCCAAGCCGGGGAGAACGTACAGCCGCCTGCAACTGCTCGAGTCGGCCCTGGGCGAGGAGTATGCCGGATACGAGAGGTCCATTGACACCCACATTCACAACCTGCGAAAAAAAATCGAGGAAAATCCGTCGGATCCCCGCTTTATTCAGACGGTGTTCGGGGTGGGTTACCGGTTTGGTGATGTCCGGTGAGAATGCGGACCAAGCTGTTCGCCAGCTTCGCAGGATTGTTTGGGGCGGGGGTGTTGGCGGCATTTTGGACGGGGGCCCATTGGGAGGAAGCGCGGTCAGGGGGGGACCGGCCGACC
>JAJYSD010000020.1 GCA_021793745.1 Bacillota bacterium | reverse complement strand
GGGAGATGGGGGATTCCCATGTGGGTCTTCAAGCCCGCCTCATGTCCCAGGCGCTTCGGAAGCTGTCGGGGGTGATCAGCAAGTCGAGGGCGATCGCCATCTTCATCAACCAGGTGCGGGAAAAAGTGGGGGTCATGTTTGGAAACCCCGAGACCACCCCGGGAGGACGGGCCCTCAAGTTTTATTCCAGTATCCGCCTGGAAGTTCGTCGAGCGGAGACGATCAAGCAGGGAAGCGAGATGGTGGGGAACCGGACCCGCATCAAGGTGGTGAAGAACAAGGTGGCGCCTCCCTTTAAACAGGCCGATGTGGACATCATGTACGGGGAGGGCATTTCCAACGAGGCGAGCGTCCTGGACATCGCAACGAGTTTGGACATCGTGAACAAAAGCGGTGCCTGGTATTCCTGGAGCGGCGAGCGCCTGGGTCAAGGGCGGGAAAACGCCAAGCAGTTTTTGAAGGAACATCCCGAAGTGCGCGAGCAGATCGAAGCGGCGATCCGGGAACATTACCAGCTGCCTCCCCTCAAACGGGCGGAGGATGATTCTTCGGAGGAGCTTCCCCTCGGATGAATCCGACGGAAAACGGAGTGATCACCCGGATTGAACGGTTGCCGGGTCGACCGCGATACCGGATCTTTGTGGATGATTCGTGCCGTTTCACCGTGGAAGAGGATGTGCTGATCAAATGCGGTTTGACGAAGGGGATGACGGTGGATCCCGAGCGGCTGGCCTCGATTCTGGAAACGGAGGAGTGGAGCCGGGCCCGGAGGCTGGCTCTCCGGTATCTCGCCAGCAAAAGGCGCACCGCTTGGGAGCTGGAACAGATGCTCCGACGAAAAGGGGTTTCTTCCGCCCACAGGGAAGCTGTTTTGGAGGAATTTCACCGCTTCGGTTATCTCGATGATCATGCCTTTGCCCGGGACTGGGTGGAGGAGCGGAGAAGCCGAAAAGGGTATGGAGCGGCACGAATCCGCAGGGAACTGGAGGAGAAAGGAATTTCGCCGGAGTTGATCGACCGGGTGTTGGGGGAAGTGGATGAAGAGGATGAGTTTCGGCTGGCCATGGAGGTGGCCGAACGCCGTTTGTCCCGCATGCGCGATCTTCCCTGGGCCGTTCTGGAACGGCGGCTGGGTCGCCAGCTGTTGAATCGCGGCTTTTCTTCGACGGTGGTGTTGGAAGTCCTGGAGCGTGTCCGGTCGACCGATCGGGAAGAGGAAGGGTGAGGGCTGGTGCGCTTTCTTTATGTAACCGATACGCATATCCGCGGAACCTCTCCCCGCAGCCGGACCGACGACTTTCCCCGGGCGATCCGGGAGAAGCTGCAGGAAGTGGTTGAGCTGGCTAATCGGGAAGAGGTGGATGCGGTTCTCCATGGCGGGGATCTGTTTGACCGTCCGGATATTTCACCGGCGGTTGTCCGGGAGTTCGCAGCCCTTTTCCGCCGATTGCAGGTCCCCCTTTATTTGATCGCCGGCAACCACGACATTTACGGCCACAACCCGGAAACGGTCGATCGATCGATGCTGGGTTTGTTGGATGCCTTTGGGACGGTTCGGCTTTTGCGGAACGGGGAAAAGCTTCTTTTGGAAAAGGGCGGGGTGTCGGTCCAGCTTTCGGGGCAATCCTTTCATTACGATTTGGACAAGCGGGATCCGGCCCTCGATTACGCCGTGGAAAACCGAACCGGTGCCGACGTCTGCATCCATATGGTCCACGGGATGGCCGTCGATCGGGCGCTGCCTGCAGAGGTTCCCCACACGCTCGTCGACCATCTCTGGTTCGATGCGGTGGATGTGCTGCTGACCGGCCATTATCACGCCGGTTTTCCGGTGCAGCGACGCGGAGGTCGCTACATTGTCAATCCGGGGGCGCTCGCCCGGATCAATAACCACCCTTCGGAGATTCGCCGCCGTCCCCAGGTAGCCGTCATCGAGGTGGAGGGAGAGATCCGCGTCCGAATTCTTCCTCTGCGCTGCGCCGCCGCGGGAGAAACGGTGTTGGATCGTTCCTACATGGAGAAGGCGATGTTCCGGGAAGAGAAGATGGCCAGCTTTGTTCAGCAAATCCGGGCAGGGGGAAATTTTCGGCACCTGGCGGTGACCGACATTATCGAGGAGATCGCGCAGCTGACGGGAGTGGAGGATGAAGTGCGGCTTGAAGCGCTTGCTCGGATCGGCGAGGTGCAGGAGCGGTTCGGATACGGGGAAGGTGTGGAGGATTGAAGAAATTTAAAGGCCTTGTCATCGAAAATTTTCAATCCCATGAACGGACGGAGATCACCTTTTCCGAGGGGCTCAACGTGTTCGTAGGTCCGTCGGATAGCGGCAAGAGCGCGATTTTGCGCGCCTTGCGCTGGGTGCTGTACAACCAGCCCCGGGGAAGCGATTTTATCCGAACCGGCGCATCCCGCTGCCGGGTGACCCTCATCCTTTCCGACGGGACGCAGATCGTCCGGGAACGGTCCTCCTCGGTCAACCGTTATTTGATTCGGGATCCTGAAGGGAATGAGCGGGTTTTTGAAGGGTTTGGCAGTGATGTGCCCGATGAAGTGTTGGAGGCCCATGGCATGGTTCCCCTGCAGCTGGACGAGGACCGGGAATTGACGGTGCAGATCGGCCAGCAGCTCGAGGGTCCCTTTCTCCTGTCGGAAAGCGGGGGGATGAGGGCCAAATCGATCGGACGAATCAGCGGCGCACATCTCCTGGACCTGGCGCAAAATCAGACCGCCAGGGATCAGCGGGCCGTCTCCTCCCGGATCAAATTTTTGGAAGAGGAGATGGAGAAGCGGAAAGAGGCGTTGAAGCCCTTCGATGTGCTTCCCCGGTATCGGGAGCAGTTGGACCGAGCCGGTGCGATGTACGAAGAGGCGGTACGGGAGCAGGAGCTCCTGCGTCGGCTTCGACAACTGGCAGCGGATTTGGCGGATTGTCGGGAAGCGATGGATCGGGTCCGCCGGCGGCTGGCGGACCTGGAGAAGCTTCCGGAAGCGGAGAAGGTCCTCGGCCGGCTGATGGAGGATGGGAGGCGTCTGGGGCACCTCCGAAGCCTCGCCGCCCATTGGCGAAAGGGGCGGGAAGAGCAGGAGCATTGGCAACGGGTGCGGTCCCGTACCGCCCGCCTGGAGGAAGGGGCTCAACGCCTCCGGGAGGCGGAGGGCGTTCATGAGCGGATTCGCCGCCTGAAGCGTCTGAAGACGAAATGGGCCGACTACCGCCGGGATATGGAGCAGTGCGAGAGGGTGGTGGCCCGTACCGACGCCCTCGATACGGCGGTTCATCTCGCGGAAACATTGGGGGAGGCGATGCTCCGGCTCAGGAATTTGCAGGCCCTTCGCAGGGAGCGATCCGACCGGGAAGAGGAGCGGAAAAGCGCCGTCCGCCTCCTGCGCCGTTTGGAGGGGGCGGAGCGGGCGAGGCTCCTGTGGGAAGGCCTGGATCAGTCCTGCCGCTTGCATCAAAGGTTGAAGGAGCGGCGGGACCGGATGGGGGATTTGCAGCAGCGCATCAAAAGGGCGGTCCATTACATAGCGGAGAGGGAAGAGGAAATTCGCCGGCGTTCGGAGGAGCTGATCCGCGCCTTTGAGCGGGCGGGAAGATGCCCTACCTGCGGTTCGGTTTTCGGTCCGTCCCTCTTGCGTCATCTCGCCGAAGAGATTCAGGGAGGGGTGTGGAGTGCAGCAGCAGGAAAAGGAGATCCAGAGAATTAAAGAGGCCCTGGATCGGGCCAAGGATCTGCGCAACCGCGCGGAATGGAAATTGGAATCGCTGAAGCAACAGGAAGCGGAGATACTGCAGGAGCTGGAGGAACTCGGGGTGGAACCGGATCGGCTGGATGAGGAGATCGCCCGATTGGAGCGGGAAATCGATGAAAAGATTAAACAGGCCTGGGAGCTCATTCCCATGGAGTTGATTTCGTCCGATGGATCGAGACGGTAAACTGAACCGGTTGAATCAGATGCTGGCGGAAGCGGACCGGCAGTGGGAGCGCCTGGAAGGGAAGCGTCAGGAGCTGGAGCGGCAGTACCGGTCGATCCATGAGGAGTGGGAGGAGCTCCGGAAAAAGCGGGAGCTTTACGACAAAGTGCGCACCCTCCTTCAGACGGCGGCGGAGCATGCCCGCGTCCAGGCCAAGGAGCAGATGGAGACGTTGGTGACCAATGCGCTCCAGTACGTCTTCGGCCCCATGTTCCGCTTTGAAATCGAATTGTCTGACCATGGCGGAAAGCCCCATGCCGAATTTTACGTGGTGACGGAGTGGGAGGGGCGGACGGTACGGACCAAACCCCAGGAAGCCCGGGGCGGGGGAGTGGTTGACATCACTTCTTTGGCTCTGCGGGTGGCCTTCATGGAATCGTTCCGCCCGCGCCCGGAGGGTCCGCTGATTCTGGATGAGCCGGGGAAGCATGTCAGTTCGGAATACGTGATCCCGATGCTGGAATTTCTCAAGTCGACGGGGGAGATGTTTGGGCGCCAAATCATCCTGGTGACCCATGATCCGCACCTGACGGAAGGGGCTGAACAGGTGTTTCAAATCGGCCTCAAGGCGGGTCGAACGGAAGTGGTCCCCCTACGTCTTCTTGACAACGGGATTAATTAAATACTAAAATGGTGTTGCTCCAATGTGGTTGGCCATCCCTTTGATGGAAGGACCCGCATAACCACAAAGTCGCTATAATTTCAGTCGAATGGGTTATGGTTTAACCCATTGCCCCATTTCTCCCGAAAAATCAGGTGTCTTATGCTGCATGTGCCGGATATGAATGGGACGTCTTGTCCATTCTCCATAGTCGGGGGAACTCCGTTCCCGCTTACTTGACCATCGATGATTACGGTGTCTGAAGGAATATCTTTTTGGAAGGTGAAGCCGCCTGGGCAGCAACGTTCTGGGCGGTTGACTGGAAGACCGAAGTGGATCGGTCTTGTTTTATAAATGGCGAAGGGAGGAGGTGGTAAGGGGGAATGCCGGATATCGACATACTCATAATCTGCCTTGTCGCGGGTCTCATCGGCGTCGCCGCCGGGTATTGGATCCGCAAGCTGACGGCTGAATCGCGAATCGGCAGCGCGGAAAAGGAAGCGGAACGCATCGTGCAAAAAGCCGTTCAGGAAGCGGAAGCGGCGAAGAAAGAAAAGGTGCTGGAAGCCCGTGACGAGGCCCATTCGCTCCGTGCCGAAGCGGAGCGGGAGATCCGCGAAGAGCGAAATGAACTGCACCGTCTGAAGCGGCGTCTGATGCAAAAGGAGGAGGCCCTCGATCGCAAGCAGGAATCGCTGGAACGCCGCGAAGACGTTATCGATAAAAAGGAGCGGGAAGTCCAGGAGCTTCTGCAAAAGGCGGAGAAGCTGAAACAGGAGCAGACGAAGGAGCTGGAACGGGTGGCCGGCCTGACCGTCGAGGAGGCGCGACAAAAGATTCTCTCCCGGGTGGAAAACGAGATGCGCCACGAGACGGCTCAGATGATCAAGGAGATGGAGCAGCAGGCCAGGGAGGAAGCGGATAAGCGAGCGCGCAACATCTTGTCTCTGGCTATCCAGCGATGTGCCGCCGATCATGTGGCGGAATCCACGGTTTCCGTGGTCACCCTTCCCAATGATGAGATGAAGGGGCGGATCATCGGCCGGGAAGGGCGGAATATCCGGACCTTGGAGACGCTGACGGGAATCGATCTGATCATCGACGATACTCCCGAAGCGGTCATCTTGTCCGGTTTCGATCCGATCCGGCGGGAAGTGGCCCGGGTCGCCCTGGAGAAGCTGGTGGCCGACGGTCGAATCCATCCGGCCCGGATCGAGGAGATGGTGGAAAAAGCCCGGAGGGAAGTGGATGAACGAATCCGGGAGTATGGAGAACAGGCCACCTTTGAAACCGGCGTTCATGGACTGCATCCCGATTTGATCAAGATCTTGGGACGCCTGAAATTCCGGACGAGTTATGGGCAGAACGTACTGAAGCACTCGATCGAAGTCGCTCATTTGTCCGGTTTGCTTGCAGCGGAGCTTGGTGAAGACGTGGTGCTGGCCAAGCGGGCGGGACTTCTCCACGATATCGGGAAAGCGATCGACCATGAGGTGGAAGGATCCCATGTGGAGATCGGTCTCGAATTGGCCAAAAAGTATAATGAACACCCCGCCGTGATCAACGGGATCGCTTCCCATCACGGGGATGTGGAGGCGACGAGCGTCATCGCGGTCTTGGTCGGAGCGGCGGACATTTTATCCGCAGCGCGGCCGGGAGCTCGCCGGGAGACATTGGAGGCATACATTAAACGATTGGAAAAACTGGAAAAAATATGCGAGTCCTTCGATGGGGTCGAAAAGTCGTACGCCATTCAGGCAGGCCGAGAAGTTCGCATTATCGTCAGGCCAGAAGAAGTGGGGGATGCCGAGGCGTCCCAACTTGCCCGGGAGATTACCAAGAAGATTGAAAACCAGTTGGACTATCCCGGTCACATCAAGGTAACCGTGATTCGGGAGACCCGGGCAGTCGAATATGCCAAATGAGAAAGCGGCCCATCGCCGCTTTCTTTTTTCAGAAGAGTTGGAGGCGCGAAGGATGCGCGTATTGATGATTGGAGATGTAGTGGGTTCGTGCGGGCGGTCAGCCCTTCGCAACCAGCTTCCCCGGTTAAATCAGTCTCTCCAGCCGGATGTGATTATCGCCAACGGAGAAAACGCCGCAGGGGGACGGGGGATTACCCGTGCGATTCTTCGGGAATTATATGATTTGGGCATCGATTGTGTTACGCTGGGGAATCACGCCTGGGATCAGCGGGAAATTTTTGATTTCATCGACGATGAATCGCGCTTGATCCGTCCGGCGAATTATCCCGAAGGCACTCCCGGACGCGGTGTTGCGAAGATTCCGGTAGGTCAAGAAGTTTTGGCAGTCATCAATTTGATGGGTCGAACCTTCATGCCGATGACGGAATGCCCTTTCCGGGTAGCGGATGCCCTTTTGCAGGAGCTGGAGGATATCCCCTTTATCCTGGTCGATTTTCATGCCGAGACCACCTCGGAGAAACAGGCGATGGCTTGGCATCTCGATGGCAGGGTGTCCGCGGTGATCGGTACGCATACCCACGTCCAGACGGCGGATGAACGCATACTTCCGTCGGGGACGGCCTATCTGACCGACGTGGGCATGGTGGGCGCCTACAACGGGGTGATCGGAATGGACCGCAATCTGGTGCTGAAAAAGTTTCAGACACAGCTCCCGGTTCGGCTGGAGACGGAGACGGGACCGGCCCAGCTGAATGCGGTGGTGATCGATTTGGATCCTTCAGGATGCGCTCGCCAAATTCGTCGAATTCGGATTGATCACGACCATCCCTTTATGGATTAATTTCAGGTTTCAATATTTCGAATGTTTCCCTTTGTAAGGAGGAATTTATCGACGAATGGCGAATATACTAGCAGTGGACTTATCTCAACCACCAAGGAGGTACCTTCATGGAAGTATTAAAAGTTTCAGCAAAGTCCAACCCGAACTCCGTTGCCGGTGCACTAGCAGGGGTCCTGCGTGAGCGCGGGGCGGCCGAAATTCAGGCCATCGGTGCCGGTGCACTGAATCAAGCTGTTAAGGCGGTCGCGATCGCACGAGGATTTGTTGCACCGAGCGGCATGGATCTGATCTGCATTCCGGCCTTTACCGACATCATGATTGATGGTGAAGAGCGGACGGCCATCAAGTTGATTGTTGAACCCCGATAATTAAAAATGATCAAAAACCTGTTTATCTCGTATAGACAGGTTTTTCTTTTTTGAAAGGGTGGATCGAATGCGATGGATCGATGGCCATTGCGACGTATTGTGGAAGCTGTGGAATGCCCGGACACGGGTCTCCTTCTACGATCCCGACTCCCCGCTGGACGTTCGGTATCCGGATGCCCGGAAATCGGGGATTGGCATGCAGGTGTTTGCCGTCTTTGTCGACCCGCAGGTACCCAAAGCCCTCGCCTGGGACATCGCCCTGCGCCAGGTGGACCTGTTTTATGAGGCGATCGTTCGTGATGGCAGCGACGTGACGGTCATCACTACGTCCTCCGAACTGAAAAATCTGAAGGATTCGGGAAAGATGGGAGCTCTGCTGGCTTTGGAGGGGGCCGACGCCTTGGCCGGAGAGCTGTATCGGCTGCGGGTGCTTCATCGGCTGGGGGTCCGTCAGCTGGGAATTACCTGGAACCATGCCAATGAGGCGGCCGACGGCGTCGAGGAGGAGCGGGGCGGAGGGCTGACCCGATTCGGACGGAAGCTGGTGGAAGCGATGTCGCGCCTGCGCATGATCCTGGATGTCTCCCATCTTTCCGAGCGGGGGTTTTGGGATGTGATGGAGTACTCCGATGTGCCCGTCATCGCTTCCCATTCCAACTGCCACGCCGTCTGTCCGCACCGGCGCAATCTGAAGGACGACCAAATCCGCGCACTGATTGAAAGAGGGGGAATCCTTGGGATCACCTTTGTCCCTCAGTTCGTGCACGATCCGAAAGAAGAGGCCGCGGTGGAGCATCTGCTTCGGCACATCGACCACGTATGCGAACTGGGAGGGGAGCAAATTTTGGCTTTCGGTTCCGACTTTGATGGCATCTCGCACAAGGTCAGCGGCCTGGAGGATGTGCGGCGGCTTCCATATCTGGAAGAGCAGCTTTTGGAGCGCTACCCGAAGCAATGGGTCAAACGCTGGATGTGGGACAACTGGTACGCATTTTATCGAAGGCATCTTTCCTGAAGGGCCCCTAGAAGTCTGCCTTCGGGCGGGCTTCCGGGGCTCTGTGATTATCCGGCGCGGCAATAAGGGATTGAAAGAGATGATCTGTTTTGAGAAGAAATTTTGGGCTGGTTTCATCGCTGAAAACAAGGGGAAAAAAGATCAAATTAGGCAGTTATGACGGTTGCTTTTTGATGAATCTGGGTCTAGAATGGATAGATGACGAATGATATTTAAAGCCCTTATTCAATAGACATTTGAGAGAAAGTTGCAGGGTATCATTAAAAGGAGATGAGCATATTGGCCAAGCAGCTTTCATGGAAAGTGGGCGGTCAACAAGGGGAAGGGATTGACAGTACGGGAGAGATATTTTCAATTGCTCTGAACCGTATGGGTTATTACCTATACGGATACCGGCACTTTTCTTCCCGGATCAAAGGCGGCCACTCCAACACGAAGATCCGGATCAGCATCCGTCCCATCCGGGCCATTTCGGATGATTTGGATGTTCTCGTCGCCTTTGACCAGGAGACGATCGACCTGAATGCCTGGGAGCTCCGGGAAAACGGGGTGATTCTGGCCGACGCCAAGTTTAATCCCACGCTGCCGGAGGGCATTCCTGCCCGCCAG
>JAJYSD010000019.1 GCA_021793745.1 Bacillota bacterium | reverse complement strand
TTCAGGATTCCTGGAATCCTGAAGGGCATCGATCACCACTCGCATACCCGCCCTTGATACGGGAAACCCATCCCCTCTTCCACCACGTCCACCCCCACAGGATCATCGGCGGGTATTAAGGACCGCGGTGCGAGATCCGAGGCGGCCGGGTTCCACCCGGCTGCCCGCTTGCTCCATGAAAAAGCCACCACCGCTCCGCCGCTCAGGCATCGTAGGGCGCGCGGGCTGTTTAAGGATAATTGGTCCTTGCGAAAGGCCCATCGGATTCGGCCGGGGATGAGGGGGTGCCACCCCGCCACCGGCCCATAGACAAAATCATAGGGATGTTGGATGCCTACGCGGCAGCGGGCGACAAAGGATGCCCAGCGGCGGTGGACCATCGGCCATTTCGGATCGCCCGGGAGTGGGAACACCTTGCCGCGCAGGGTGAGCAACCGGTGGATGTCCAAATAAAACATCAGATAGGCGGGCGTGTATGCGTCCGGGTGCTGCAGGAACTCCCGTCGGGTGATTCCAAGCTGTTTGAGCATGTGGGGATGCCCCTGCGGATGCAATGCCCGCACCCGGGCCCAATCCTTTGCCTGTTTGCGATGGAGGGTGACATAAAAGCCCCGTCCGTAATCGGTCAAGGGGCGCTGCACCGATAACCCGATGCCGTATTGTTGAATCACCTTGGCGGAGAACAGGTTGGTCCCGTGATAAACTATCAAGGGTGTTTGGGGGGATATCATGGGGGATGCTCCCTTTGTCTGGTGTCCGATATATCCTATGTCGGTCCTGCGATAATGACAGCCGGATGGACAGGGCGGGCGGATCAGGTATATTTTCCCTGCTTCTGCACAGGATAACGGACAAAGCAGCGAAAACGGAGAGATGAGCCGTGAACATCGCCGAGCTGTTGACCTATACCGATATCGATCAGCTGAACCGGATTCGCAAGGCCTACGGGTTTGAAGGCAGCGTCCATTCCAAAAACGAGTTGATCCGAACCTTGCTCAACCATCTCGGCAGGAGGCGGGAGTTGGCCGAGCAAATCCGCAGGTGTGACGGGATCCAGACCCGTTTTCTGCATCTGCTATTTTTCGATTCCCGGGATGTATTCAGCATGGAGGAGTTGATGAGCAAAGCGAGGGCGGCCCTGGAGGGCCAGGAGGGGGATCCTCGCCGGCTGATTCGCTGGCTGCTGCAGCGGGGATGGCTGTTTCCGGGAGTGACGCTCCGCACCCGCTCCCTGTACCAGGTTCCCAGGGATTTGAAGGATCGGGTGAACCGGCTGTTTGCCGAGGAGTTTCTCGATGCGATCAGCGTCGAACCGGTGGCTTACCGGGATGAACAGGGCATGCTGGTACAGGATTTGAACCGCTTCCTGACCTTTGTGATGCACAACGAGGTTCCCCTCACGACGGACGGAGCCATCTATCGCCAGCACCAGCGGAAATTGTTCAAATCCTTCATCGTTCCCGAAAAGCCCGTTGAGAAGAAGGGATGGCGGTTCGGTTTCGGCCGTCGGTACCATCTGTATCCCGATCGCTTCTCCCTCATCTATGACTATGCCTATTACCAAGGTTACATCACCGAAGAGGAAACGGGATGGATCCGTTTAACGGAGGGAGGAGCGGGGAAAATATTAAATAAGGAAATGGAACCCGGCCAAGAGATTTACCGCTTTTGGCTGCGCCTGTATCGAAGGCCCGTTCCCCACCTACCCGTCGTAGTCCGTTGGATCGACCTTCTCGCCCGGGGAAGATGGACTCCGGTCGAAGTGATTCAACGGGCCGTCTCCGGATGGATTGAACCCTATTACTACGAGACGGAAGGGTCCCTCCTGCGCCGGATTCTGAAGATGATGATGCATCTCGGCGCCCTGCGGATGGGAGAAGGGCCGGACGGGGAAGAACTGGTGTACGTCACCGAAGAGGGGCACGGATGGGTTACCGGCATATCCGGCTTTACCGAAAAGGGATTGGATGACCGCTTCACGGATCCTTTCTCTGGAAATTCACCAATAAGAGGAGGAAATCGCACCGGCCGGGTGGAATAAAACCATAAACCCCGCCTGCGGTGCCGTGAAATTCACGAAATATTCAATCGTCGAAGGGAGGATGAAGATGAATGGAAGGGTGAGCATATCCGACAAAAAGGATTTCATTCAATGGTTTCTCAACCGTTACGAAGTGCGAAAGCGCGAGTCGGCCTGGCTGCTCAGTTACCTCTCCTCCGACGATGAACTGCTCAAGCGGGTTCACTTTGTGGAAAATTTAAGGAATTTGCCCAAAACGATCATGATTTCGACGCGTTGCATTCGAATGACTTCCTTCAAATTCACCAAGAACAACCGGGTGAGCACCGACGTCGAGACGGCGTTTTGCGATATTCGTTCCTGTCCCCATGAAGACATCTATATCGGCCTGTACTTCAAGGACCGTTCGACTTGTCCGGAATACGCCGCAGTATTGGAGGTTAATCCCATGGAGAGACAAGATCTTGTTCAAGATACCCTATTGGGGCTGTTGGCGGAGATCGTTCTGGATCAGGCGATCCGGGAATTCCGAGAGCGACAGCTTTACCGACAAATCGATCAGGCCTTGGCGGAAGGGGACGAGGCGAAGTTTTTACAATTAACCGAAGAATGGCTTAACCTAGTGGAACAAAAGCGGTGATATGGGGTATAATGCTCGGGAAAGACCGGGCATTTTTTTGTGAAGGGTGTTTTCCATGCGATTGTCAACGATGCGCCGAGAGGAATGGGCGAAAGTCGCTCCTTACATTGACACCCTCTGCCTTCCCGTCTACCGCATCGCTTTTTCGGAGAAACAGATCCAGCTGGAAGAGAAGCGGGTGGTCGAAGAGGTCGCGGGACGGGTGGAGAGGGCGTTGACGGGACGGTTGCTTCTCTTGCCCGCGATTGCTCACGAAGGGGGGGATCGGGAGGCGTTTCGCGCCTATGTAAACAGCGTCTTGGCGGAGCTGACCCGCTCGGCCTTTCATCACCTCGTGGTCGTATTGCCGGAGGATCTCGCGGACGCGGTGGAGGAACGCGGGAAAGTCACGGTGCACCCGCTGCCGTCGCGAGAAGCGCCGGCGGAAGAGGCGATCGAAGAATGGGCGGAATCGCTCCAGGCACGGGTCGTCGGCCTGTGGCAGGGGATGAGTGATGAAATCGCTGCCAACGAGGAAGGCTAAGAAGGCCGCGGTGTCCACAGAGGCCAGACGCATTTCTTGACATTGTGTGAGCCGGTTGGCTATCATGGATATGTCCTAGCTACAGATGGTTCCGGTCCAGTGGACGTTGAACCCGTATAGAGGGAGGTCGGATGCGTCGTGAGTGAAGAGGAGAAAGAGCGGCGAAAAAAGGGGATCTCCCGCCGTAAATTTCTCACGTACACCTTGGGGGGAACGGGCGGATTTCTCGCTTCGGTCATGTTGTACCCGATGGTTCGGTTTGCCGTCGACCCCATCACCAAAAAGGGGGCCGAGTCGGAATTCGTCGATGTGGGTCCCGTCGACGAATTCAACGAAACCTACAAGTCCGTCCAGTTCTCCGTCAAGCAGAAGGACGGCTGGTACATGCCTGAAGAGGGAACGAAGCTGACCGCCTGGGTGCGGAAAAATCCCGACGGGGAATTCCTGGCCCTCTCGCCCGTCTGCAAGCATTTGGGATGCACGGTGACGTGGGAAGGGAATCCCGATTTAAAGAACGAATTTTTCTGTCCGTGTCACTTCGGCCGGTATGACGAAAACGGGGTGAACATTCCCGGTTCTCCGCCGACGGCTCCCCTGGACATGTATGAGACGAAGGTGGAGAACGGAAGGCTCCTCCTGGGCAAGATCGTGCCGCGAACGGGGGTGTAGTGAATGCTGCGAAAGATCTATGACTGGTTAGACCACCGGCTGGATATTACGCCGATGTGGCGGGGCTTGGCCGATCACGAGGTGCCTGAGCACGTCAACCCGGCCCATTACTTTTCCGCGTTCATCTATTGCTTCGGCGGGCTGACCTTTTTCATTGTCGTGATCCAAATCCTGTCCGGGATGTTTTTGACCATGTACTATGTTCCGGACATCGTCAACGCTCATGCCAGTGTGGAATACTTACAGAATGAAGTCGCCTTCGGCAAGATCGTCCGGGGAATGCACCACTGGGGTGCCAGTGTGGCCATCGTCATGCTGTTCCTTCACACCCTGCGCGTCTTCTTCACCGGTGCCTACAAGCATCCCCGGGAATTCAACTGGGTGATCGGAATCCTGCTCTTTTTTGTGATGTTGGGGCTCGGTTTCACCGGTTACCTGCTGCCGTGGGACAACAAGGCGTACTTCGCCACCAAGGTAGGGGTTGAGATCGCAGCGTCCGTTCCGGTAGTGGGTCCGACGATCGCCTCCTTCCTATTGGGAGGGGACATCGTCGGTGCGCAGACGCTGGCCCGGTTCTTTGCCCTCCACGTATTTTTCCTCCCGGCAGCCTTGTTGGGACTGTTAGGCGCCCACTTTTTCCTGATCCGGAGACAGGGTATCTCCGGGCCGCTATAAGGCGAACGCGTTAGGGGGGAGATCGCTTGTCACACGATAATGGAAACAACAAGGAAATCATTTACGTCGGGGATTCAAGGATTCGCGCCAACGGGCCCAAACCGGCCCCCAAGGATTACTCCGAGTTTCCCGGCAGGACGGAGCCGTTTTTCCCCAACTTCCTGTTGAAAGAGTGGATGGTTGCGGTTGTCGTTCTCGTCGGGTTCATGACGCTGGTGATGGCGGAGGAGCCGCCCCTTGGAGACCTGGCCGATCCGAACAACACCAACTTTATCCCCATTCCTGACTGGTACTTCCTGTTTTTGTACCAGCTGCTCAAATTCGAGTGGGCTGGAGGCCCCTTCATCGTGATCGGCACGGTGGTGATCCCGGGCATCGCCTTTACCGCTCTCCTTCTGGCCCCCTGGCTGGATCGGAGCAAGGAACGCCGCCCGCTGAAGCGGCCGATTGCCACGGGATTGATGGTGCTGACACTGGTGGCCATGGTGGTGCTCACCTGGGAGGCCTGGGATGAGTACCAGAAAACCGTCGCATCGGCCCCCAGCGGCGGAGGCGATGGCGAAGGCGAAATCGTTGCCGCCGAGGATCCCGCCTATACGGAGATCTACAAAAATCAATCCTGTGCCCAGTGTCACGGTGAAAATCTGGAAGGGGTAAACGGACCGTCCCTGCTCGGTGTCGGGAAGAAATTGAAGGCTGACGAGATCATCGACATCATGGACAACGGTCGAGGAGCCATGCCTCCGGGAACCTTCCAGGGAACGGACGAGGAAAAGAAAAAGCTGGCCGAATGGTTGGCCAAGCAGAAATAACACCACAGGCCCGGGCCGCACGGTCCGGGCTTTCGCTTTCGAAAGGGGAGTGGCGTTTGGTTTCACTGTACCGGCATTTGACGGAGCGTCTGGATCGTCCCTGGATGTTGTGGACGCTTTTCGGGATCAACTTGTTCGGGTCGATTTACGGGTTTTACTGGTATAAGGATCAGCTGATGATGGTCGGAAGTTGGCTTAATCTGTTCGTTCCGGACAGTCCCACCGCCAGCAGCGCCTTTACGCTGGTGCTGTTGCTGTACGCCCTGCGGCGGAGGAGTCCCCTGCTCGAAACCTTTGCCGCCGTCACGCTGTTTAAGTACGGAGTTTGGGCGGTGGCGGTGATCCTGCTGGGAGGAATTGCGTCGCCCGATCCCTTTGTGAAGTCCCTCCATTGGACCGACTGGATGTTGATGGCTTCTCATCTGGGAATGGCGTTGGAGGCGATCCTGTACAGCCGGTTTTATACATACCACCGCCAGCATCTGATGCTGGTGGGCGGGTGGACCTTGCTCAATGACGGGGTGGATTACCTTCTGGATCTCCATCCCTGGCTTCCGGCTTCCATTGCCCATATGGACGGGACGATCGGGGTGTTCACCCTGGGGCTTTCCTTCATCAGTTTAAGCCTGTTTGCCGCCCTCGGGCTTCCGCCCCGAGAGGAGCGGAAATGGGATTTCCGGATGATCGGGATTTAACAAGTGAGGAGCGCGCTGTGCCCAGGGGGCGGGATGGTCCTTAAGATCGATCGCCAATCCGAACCGTTCGAAAAGAACGGTTTTTTCTTGTATTGACCGGGAATTTCGCCGGGACAAAAAGCCCTTTTCAAGGGCGGAGAAGGCCGGTTTTCGGGCGGCCGTGTCCAAATTTTTTCATAGCCGGGACAGGCACGGTATATGATGGTAGAAGAAAACACTCGCGGAAATGGCCGTGGAAAGGGAGACGAATGTGGTGTACAAGCCGCTGATTTTCCGATGGATGGTTCTCGTCGCAATCGGATGCTGCTGTTTTCTTTTTTTCCTCGACCAAGGGCGTGCGGAGCGGGTCAATGCCGAGGCCTGGACGCAGGATGCGGAAAGAATTCATCAGCTGGTGAAGGAGAAGCAATGGACGGAGGCCCGGGAAACCCTGGCCAAGTTGGCCGCCGGCTATTCCCGGGCGGACTTTTCCGGTCAGGATATATCCCTTGAAGCGATTCACGCCTTGTCCGAATGCCTGCTCGACCTGGAGGGGAAGTTGAACCAGGTCCGCCCCGATCCGGCGTCGATCCTCTCCTCCGCGGTCCGCCTCCGGTTGGCCTTTGACGCCCTTTCGCATCCCAACCAGCACTTGTGGCACGGGCGTTATCAGGATATCATCCGGAAAGCCGAAGCGGTGGAGCGGGCCGTGAAGTCGGGGGAAGGGGAAGAGGTGCGGAAGGCGGTAGCAGCGCTGGATGGAGAGTACCGTTTGATCCGCCCGGCGGTGGTGGTGTCCAAATCGCCCCAGACGGTGGAGAAGGTGGATTCGATGATGGCATATCTTCGCACCCAGGCCAACCTGGCGGAGATGGATCGGGAGGCGTTGATGGACGGGGTGAAGCGATTCAAGCAGATGATGGACCCCCTCTTTTACGGATCCGAGAAGGATGTGGTCAGCCTGGGACGGAGCATGGAGGTGCCGGAGGTCCTCCCCTTTCTATGGGTGGGAGGAATGATCGCATTGGTGCTCGCCTATGTGGGTTGGCGGATGTACCGGGCGGAGCAGGTGGCGGTCCGGGCGGAGGGTCCTGTCAGGTCTGTGGGGTCGACTCCTTTTCATAGGTAAACCCTTCGCCCAAGACATCGCGCACATCGTGGACGGTCACGAAGGCGTAGGGGTCCACCGCATGCACCAATTGTTTCAGGCGAGGCAGTTCCGGACGGCTGACGACGACAAAGAGCACCTCTTTTTCGGTTCCGGTATACGCGCCTTTTCCCTTCAGCAGGGTGACTCCGCGTCCCATTTCTTTGGTGATCCGCTCGGAAAGGGATACGGCGGAGTTGGAGATGATGGTGACCCCCTTGGCGGTGTTCAGCCCCTCGACGACGAAGTCGACAACCCGGGCGCCGACGAATACGGCGACCAGCGTATACATCGCCTTTTCCCTGCCGATATGAAAGGCGGACAGGGCGATGATGGCGAAGTCGAAGATCATAAAGGTGCGTCCGATGCTCCAATCCAGGTATTTTTGAGCCAGACGGGCGATAATGTCCACCCCTCCGGTGGTTCCGCCGCGGCGCAGGATGAGGCCGAGCCCTATACCTACCAACACGCCGGTATAGAGGGCAGCGAGGAGCGGGTCACCGGGCAGTGGATCCCCCCATCCCTCGGTCAGCCACAAAAAAAAGGAAACGGCGTTGGTGCCGATAATGGTGTAGATCAAGGTCTGTTTGCCAAACACCCGGTAACCGATAAAATAGAGGGGGATGTTCAGAATAAAAATCACCAATCCCGGGGAGAAGCCGAACAAGTAGTGGGCCAGCAGGGCGATCCCCGTAAACCCGCCCTCTCCCAATTTGTTCGGGACCGCGAAATAGTTGATGCCCAGGGAGAAGATAAAGGCTCCCCCGAGCATGATCAAGATGTTTTTTATATGCTTTTTCATCGTCACCGCCTCCGATTTTCCATCTGCACATCGGCTCCAGCCCCGGAGCCGGCGCTTTTCGAAGAAGTGTCGGCCGCGGAGGGCCGAACGACGCGTTCCCCGATCATCCGACGACCGGAACCCCCGGTCGTTTTGCCTTCCAGGGGCTTTCAATCCCGCTTTATTATACATACCCCGTGCAGCAGAGGCAATACGAAGCGATTTGTTTTCGAGGGGCAATTGGGGTACCATGGAGAAGAAATCGGAGGGATGCAGCTGTGGATGGAAAGACCTTGAGAGAGTTGCAGCGGGATGTGGATGCCTATATCCGCCAATATCGCGAGGGATATTTCAAGCCGCTTTCCATGCTGGCACGCATGGCCGAAGAGGTGGGCGAACTGGCCCGCGAGGTGAATCACCGATACGGGGAAAAGCCGAAGAAACCCGATGAAGCCGAGGGTGAAATCGCGATGGAGTTGGGGGATATCCTGTTTATCGTCATCTGTTTTGCCAACTCCATGGGCATCGATCTGGAAGAGGCCTTTCATCGGGTAATGCACAAATACAACACCCGGGATGCCAATCGGTGGACCCGGGTGGATTCGAAGGATTGAGAAGGGAGGGGAGTGTTTCGGCTGCACAGCCGGAATGCATCGACAGTGAAACCGATCCGAGTCGCCGTTGCGGGAGCAAACGGCCGGATGGGCCGGGAAGTGGTGAAGATGTTGGTTGAAGACGAGGCCTTTTCGTTCGTCCGAGGCGTTTCCCGCTCCCAGGCCGGAAACGATGTGGGGGAAACCATCGGTCTCGGCCCCATCGGGGTGACCTTTTCGGACTCGTTGGAAACGGCGCTGTTGGAAGACCGGCCGGATGTGCTGGTCGATTTCACGGTCCCGGAGGCGGTCAAGCGCCATACGGAAATGGCCTTGGAGTTGGGGGTGCGCCCGGTGGTGGGGACCACCGGCTTGACCGAGCAGGATCTCACCGAGCTCGCCCGGCTGAGCGAGGAGCACCGGGTGGGGGCGGTGATCGCTCCCAACTTTGCCCTCGGCGCGGTTTTGATGATGATGTTTGCCGCCCGGGCGGCCAAATACTTTCCCCATGTGGAGATTATTGAAATGCATCACGATCAGAAGCTGGACGCTCCCTCGGGGACGGCCCTCAAGACGGCGGAGATGATTGCCCAAAACCGGGACGAGGTCCAGCAAGGCCATCCCGGGGAAAAGGAAACCCTGGAAGGTGCCCGGGGAGGATACCGATACGGTTTTCGCATCCACAGCATCCGGCTGCCGGGGTTGGTGGCTCACCAGGAAGTGATCTTCGGGGGCCCCGGCCAGACCTTCACCCTGCGTCACGACTCCATCCATCGGGAGTCGTTTATGCCGGGGGTGAAACTGGCCATCCAGAAAGTGATGGATCTGGACCGCCTGGTCTACGGCTTGGAACATCTCCTGGAGGAGTAAGGTGAGAAGCGTGAAGCCATTATCCCGCGTTTCGCTGTTGTGGGGGGAGACGCCGGT
>JAJYSD010000018.1 GCA_021793745.1 Bacillota bacterium | reverse complement strand
ATCATGGCCGCCGTCGAACGAGCCGGTTACCGGCCCGGCGACGATATTCGGTTGGCCCTCGATGTGGCCTCCACCGAGCTGTACCGGGACGGTGCCTATCATCTGGAGGGAGAAGGCGTCACCCGGACGGCCGACGAAATGATCGCCTATTACCAGGAACTGGTGAAAAAATACCCGATCGTCTCCATCGAGGACGGATTGGCGGAGGATGATTGGGAGGGTTGGAAGAGGCTGACGGATGCCCTGGGCGGAAAGGTTCAGCTGGTGGGGGACGACCTGTTCGTCACCAACACCGAGCGGCTTTCCCGGGGAATCGAGGCCGGCGTGGGCAACTCCATCCTGATCAAGGTGAACCAGATCGGCACGTTGACCGAAACCTTCGACGCCGTGGAGATGGCCAAACGGGCGGGATACACGGCGGTGATCTCCCATCGTTCCGGGGAGACGGAGGATACCACCATCGCCGATATCGCCGTGGCGACCGGTGCGGGGCAGATCAAGACCGGCGCTCCCTCCCGGACCGACCGGGTTGCCAAGTACAACCAACTTCTCCGGATCGAGGAGGAGCTGGACGCCAGCGCCGTTTATCCGGGGAAGACGGCCTTTTACAATCTGAAGGGTTGAACCGGAAAACGCCTGCGGATTCACAGGGGGAGGCACCTGAAGTGCCTCCCCTTTTCCGTCGGGGATCCCGGCGGAGGGCGGCTTAGCGCTTTTTTCAACATCCTGCGGGAGGAAAAGGCTTGCCGATAGCCCTGGAAACGGCTGGGCCCGTGATTTTTTGCGGTTGCAAGCCCGGGGCGGTTTATGCTACATTTACTCCAGTGGAAGTGTGGGCGGAGGTGGATATACCGTGGAATTGGCGGCCAAGATCTTATTGGCGATCGTCAGCGTTGGATTGATCGTGGTCGTTCTGTTGCAGTCGGGAAAAAGCGCCGGGCTGTCCGGGGCGATTGCCGGCGGTGCCGAACACCTGATGGGGAAAGCCAAGGCGCGGGGGATCGATGCCCTGTTGCACCGGATCACGGTCGTGTTGGCCACCCTGTTTATTTTGCTGACGCTGCTGGTCGGATATTTCGTCAAGTGAAGTCTGCAAACAGCGAGGGGAACCTTGCTGTTTTTGCTTTTTCTTCAGCCGTTCGCGGAAGTATCGGGCGGGCGAAGGGGTGTGCCGTGGCACATGCTAGGCATGGGACGGCACACCCTCTTTTCGTTTTCCCTTTCATCGGGGTGATCGCTTGTCCCTTTCATTTCCACGGCCTTCTGTGCTATGGTAAAATTGTCCAAGGCTACGGGAGGACGTCGGGCTGTCGGGTCGATCCGCTACCTCCTTGACTGAATAGATCCTAACAATTTTTGGGGAAAATAATAAAGCCACAAGCGGAGGCGGTCCATGAAAATCATTCAACGTTCACCGGAACCCTTTTTTTATCCAGGTGGGGAGAACGGATTGTTGCTGGTGCACGGATTCACCGGTTCTCCGGCGGAGCTGCGGCCGATGGGGGACTATTTCCGGAAACGGGGATTTGCCGTCCACGCTCCCCTGTTGAAGGGGCACGGGACCAGTCCGGAGGAGTTGGCCGGGACCACCTGGGTCGACTGGCGAAACAGCGTATTGGAGGCTTATGACCGGTTGCGCCGGGAGGCGGATGTTCGCCGGGTGTTTGCCGCCGGTCTGTCGATGGGGGGACTTTTGGTCCTCGATCTTGCCCGTCAGCGCCCCCTGGGCGGGGTGATCTCCATGTGCGCCCCCATATGGCTGAGGGAGCGGCGGGCCTATTTTGCCCCTCTGCTCCGATTTTTCAGGCCCTTTCTCCCGCGGCGAGAGCAAAAGGCGCCCCACATCGAGGATCACCTGGTGCCCTATGACCGGATGCCCCTCGTCTCCGTCGGCCATCTCCTGCGATTGATTCGCCATGTCCGCCGTCGGTTGTCGGAAATCACCGTTCCCTCCTTGGTGATTCAATCCGAAAGGGATGAAACCGTTGATCCGACCAGTGCCCGATACATCCTGGAGCACCTCGGCTCAGCGGACAAGGAGTTCAAAGCTTACGCGAACTCGAGCCACATCATCACTCTGGATCGGGAGAGGGAACAGCTTTTTTCGGATGTGGAAAGCTTTATCCGGCGTGTGATGCGAGAGGAATTCAGAGAGGAGAAGTAGGGTGATCCAGGAACAGGAAATTCTTCGCTTTATGCAAAAACAGGCTTATAAACCGATGACGCTGCAGGAGCTGCTGGAAACCTTCGGAATCGAAGAAGAAGCCGAACGGGAACAATTTCAACGCCTGCTCGCCGGGATGGAGGCCGAAGGGCAGATTGTGCGCACCCGGACGAAGCGGTACGGGGTGCCGGAACGGCTCAATCTCGTGCGGGGGACCCTGCAGGGACATCCCAAGGGGTTCGGCTTTGTCGTTCCGGATATTCCCGGAAAACCGGATGTTTTTGTCCACCCCAATGATTTGAACGGTGCGATGGATGGAGATCGCGTCCTGGCCCGTCTGCAGGGGGGAAAGCGGAACGGCCTCCGTCCGGAAGGGGAAGTCGTCCGCATTCTCAAGCGGGGACGCACCTTTGTTGTCGGAACTTTCACGTCCCCGTCCCGCCATTTCGGCTTCGTCATTCCCGATGACCGCAGGCTCCCGGCGGATATCTTCATTCCTCCGGAGGGGCGGAATGGTGCGAAGGAAGGGCAGAAGGTGGTGGTTCAGCTGCACCACTACCCCGATGCCCGCCACAGCGCCGAGGGAGTGGTGACGGAGGTCCTGGGACACAAGGGGGATCCGGGCGTCGACATCCTGTCCATCATCCGCAAATATCAGCTCCCGGAGGCGTTTCCCGAAGAGGTGCTGCAGGAAGCGGACCAGATCCCCGAAACCATCGATCCGAAGGAGCTGGAAGGGCGCCGCGACTTGCGGGAGCGGACCCTGGTCACCATCGACGGGGAGGATGCGAAGGATCTGGACGATGCCGTTTCCGTGGAGCGGCTCCCTAACGGCCACTTTCGCCTCGGGGTGCACATCGCCGATGTGAGCTACTATGTGAAGGAAGGGAGCGCTCTGGATCGGGAAGCCTACAAGCGCGGCTGCAGCGTCTATCTGGTGGACCGGGTCATCCCGATGCTTCCCCCGCGGCTTTCCAACGGGATCTGCAGTCTCAATCCCCGGGTGGACCGGCTCACCCTCACCTGCGACATGGAGATCAGTGAGCAGGGGGACCTGGTGGATTACGATATTTATCCCAGCGTGATCCGCAGCCGGGAGCGGATGACCTACGATGCGGTGAAGCGCATCCTGGTGGATGAAGATCCGGAGCTGATCCGCCGCTACGAGCCCCTCGTCGACATGTTTCGGCTGATGGCCGACCTGGCCAAAACCCTTCGTCGGCGGCGGATGAATCGAGGGGCCATCGACTTCAACTTCAGCGAAGCGAAGATCCTCGTGGATGAGCAGGGCAAGCCGGTGAAGATCGTCCGCCGGCCGCGAACCATCGCCGAGTCGTTGATTGAGGAGTTCATGCTTGCGGCCAACGAAACGGTCGCCGCCCACTTTGCCCGGGCGGAGCTCCCCTTCCTCTACCGGATCCACGAAAAACCGGATACGGAGAAGCTGCAGTCCTTTTTCGAGTTTATCACCCACTTCGGCTACTCGATCCGGGGCCAGGCGGACAAGGTCCGTCCCCGGGCCCTGCAACAGCTGCTGGAGGAAATCGAGGGCAAGCCGGAGGAAACCCTGATCAGCACGGTGATGCTCCGCTCGATGAAGCAGGCCCGCTATGCGGCCGAGTGCCTGGGCCACTTCGGTTTGGCGGCCAAGTTTTATACCCATTTCACGTCGCCGATCCGCCGGTACCCCGATCTGATGATTCACCGGATCATCCGGGAGGTGTTGACGGAGGGATACCTGTCGCCGCAGCGGATCGATCAGCTGAACGCCCAGCTGCCGGAGACCGCCGACCAGGCATCCCAGCGGGAGCGGATCGCCATCGAGGCGGAGCGGGAGACGGATGATCTGAAGAAGGCCGAATACATGATGGACCGCATCGGGGAGGAATTTGAGGGGCTGATCAGCAGCGTCACCTCCTTCGGAATTTTTGTTGAACTGGAAAACACCGTCGAAGGTATGGTTCATGTCAGTTACATGAACGACGACTATTACTATTACGATGAGGATACCTACAGTCTGTACGGAGAGCGGACCGGAAAGGTGTACCGGATCGGAGACCGGGTGAGGGTGCGGGTGACCGGTGTCAATATCGACGAGCACAAAGTGGACTTTGAGCTGGTCTCCGAGGAAGAGACGGAGGAGGAGCCCGCTAAAAAAGGGAGGCGGGGGCAAAGGGAAGGCGAGAAAGCGCACCCGCGGGAGCGAAATGGAGGCGGAAAGCACAAGGGGAAAAAGGGGAAGCGGAAAAGGAAGCGGGCCTAAGCCAGCATCCGAAGGCCTTGTTGACAAACGGCCGCACCGTTGCTATAGTAAGGGATGCAACTTTTCGGGGAGGGGTGAGCACGGTGGCGAAGGGTGGCGTGAAGGTGATCGCCCGCAACAAAAAGGCGCATCATGATTATCACATCGAGGACACCTTCGAGGCCGGCATCGTGCTCACCGGTACGGAAATCAAGTCCATCCGACAGGGACGGGTCAACCTGCGGGACAGCTTTGCCCGGATCGACAACGGGGAAGTGTTTCTGCTGAACATGCACATCAGCCCCTTCGAACAGGGGAACCGCTTTAACCCCGACCCGACCCGGACGCGAAAGCTGTTGCTGCATCGGGAAGAGATCCGCAAACTGATCGGACTGACCCGTCAGAAGGGCTACACCCTGATCCCGTTGGATGTCCACATCCGGAACGGCTTCGCCAAGGTTCAACTCGCCCTGGCCAAGGGGAAAAAGCAGTACGATAAACGGGCGGACATCGCCAAACGGGATGCCCAGCGGGAGATCGAGCGCCGGCTGAAGGACCGCCAGTTCCGGTGAGCACCCCTGTTGGGCAAAAATGCTTGCCATTTTACCCTTTACATTTTCCTGTTTCGGTGATACAATACTATATGTCATCGATCCGGGATCCTGGGGGCGTTCATGGGATTCGACGGGGATCGATCGAGCGTCGGCAGCGAGCCGAGGGGCTGCGGCCTTCGTCAAAAACGCAGGTTGCCAAATGTAACTGGCAAGCAAGAAAACTACGCTCTGGCTGCTTAATCCAGCCAGGATCCGCTTCACCGTCGCCCGTGCGGTGTCGTCGGGTCTCAGAACTAGCGGGCTAGCCGACCGAAGTTGCCGCCGGTCGGGAGGCGAAACCAAGGCGGCTGGCCGGATGGAACGCCTGTCACTGGGCAGTCCATGCGGCGAGATGCAAGTACAGTGACTGCGCTCGGAGAAACCGACGTGGCGAGGTCTCCGGACAGCGGTTCGACTCCGCTCGCCTCCACCAAGCACTTATTCTCCGACATGCTGACGTAGCTCAGCTGGCAGAGCACTTCACTCGTAATGAAGGGGTCGGGGGTTCGAATCCCTCCGTCAGCACCATCGGTATGTCAGAAGCACGGTTCCAGAGGGAACCGTGCTTCTGTTTTTTGATTTGGCAGCCGGGAACAGAAGGCCGGTGCTGACCGTTTGACGCCGCTGGATTCGATCAATCACCATCCGTGTCGCCGGAGCGTCATGCTGGGCAAGGCCGAAGCCCTTCATCACCGCCTTAATCAGCCGATCTGTCATGCTGTGGTGGATCATATTTTTTATCAATGCTGCACAGGGGTTGGGAGTTCCCCTGATTCCGGCATCGATGTGGCGCGTTGCTCTGGAAGTATACGGTTTGTGGGGCATCTTGCGAGTGCCATCACGGATGGCGGAGCTGGTATTCTGGCATTAACCATGGTTTATTTCATGGTGAAATATCGTTCATTCCGGGGGCAACGTCCTGTACCCTCATGATGGTTGGGAGGCTTTCCCGTCATCGGTTTTTCTGAGAGCAGGCTTCTTTGAGACTCCGAGCCGAAGGGCTTTTCCGCCTTTTAAAAGAACATTATTTATTTTCTAAAGATATTGTTGACTTTTGATAAAGGGGGTGTTAAAATTTGGGCAGACAAGTATACTAGCATGATTACCATGCCAGTCCGGTGCCCTGCGCGATGGAGAAGCTTGGATGGTGATTCAGTGACGAACCTGCAAAAGGAACGCATGAAAAAGGGTTCCGCGAGGGAATTCATCTATCAAACGCTGAGGGACAAGATCCTCAAGCTGGAATTGAAACCGGGGGCGAAAATCTCCGAGTCGGAGATCTCCCATCAATTAAAGGTGAGTCGCACGCCGGTCCGGGAGTCGTTTTTGAAGTTGTCCCAGGAAGATCTGATCGAGATTTACCCTCAAAAGGGGACCTTTGTTTCCCTCATCGATCTCGAACTCCTGGAGGAAGGCCGATTTGTCCGGGAAAATATCGAACGGGCCATCGTCCGGATGGCTTGCGCCGGCTTCCCGGAGGAATATCGATTCCAGCTGGAAACCAACCTAAAGATGCAGGAGGTTTGCAACGAAAAGCGGAATTATTCGCGTCTGTACCAGCTGGACGATCAATTTCACAAAATTCTGTTTTTCGGGTGCGGTAAGATCAGAACCTGGAACCTGATGCAGCAGATGAATACCCATTTTAATCGGATGCGGCACCTGCGCCTCTTCTCCTCCTTGGAGTGGGACGTGATCGTGGCCCAGCACAAGGAAATTTTCCGGCTGATTACCGAGCAAAAGGCGGATTTGGCGGATCAGGCGATGATCCAGCATTTGCGGTTGGCCGTGACGGAAATCGACCTTTTGATTTCGCAATATCCCGATTATTTTCGCCATAAAAGCGATTGAGGGGAGGGGGAAGCGAGGAACGAAGAAAGAATTTGCGGAAAAACTTCGTTCGTGCAACGGATCAACCATCTCAGGTTAAAGGGGGCTGGTGAACCGAGGGGTTGTCCGGCGGTTTCAGGGTGGGACGAAAATTTTCCTGGGGAGGAGCGCGATGAAACGCTTGAAGAAGCTTTTCACCTCGGTGGCGGCGATTTGTCTATCGGTTTTACTGGTTTTGACGGGCTGTGGCGACCGTTCGGCGGATCGGGATGGTGATCAGGTGACGATTCGCTTTTCCTGGTGGACCAACCCGACGAGGACCAAGATGACGCAGGAGGCCGTCAAGCTTTTTGAAGAGAAACATCCCGACATCAAAGTGGTGATGGAATACAGCTCCTGGGACAGTTACTGGCAGAAGCTGGCGACTCAGACCGCGGGAGGCGGTGCCCCGGATGTGATGCAGATGGACGGTTCGCAATTGATGACGTACATCAGCAAAGGACAATTGATGGATTTGTCAACGGTGGGCGTGGATTCCTCCGATCTTTCCGAGGAAACCGTCCAATTGGGGATGGTGGATGGGAAGCTGTACGGGCTGGCCACCTCCATCAACTCGCAGATGTTCATCTACAACCCCGAGATTTTTGAAAAGGCCGGCGTGACCTTCCCGGAGGAAAACTACAGCTGGGAGGAGCTGGCGGAGCTGTGTGTGAAGATCCGTGAAAAGACGGGCGTTTACGGCATGGCCAATGAGATGGAGCAAACGGGACTGTTAAGTTATTTTGCGCGAACGAAGGGGGAGGAGTTGTACAGCGGCAACAAAATCGGGCTGTCCAAGGAAACGCTTACGGAATGGTTCCAGTATTGGTTGGATCTGCAGGAGAAGGGCGGCGTTCCGACCGCTGAAGAAAACGCGGCCTATAATCACAACGATCCTTCGGCCAGCCCCTTTATCAAAGAGAAAACCGCCATCAATTGGCTGTTCCTCGGAACCGATCCCAACTACGAAGAGAGTCTGGGAAAACCCATCGGACGAGCGCTCCTGCCGGAATGGGGCAATGAGAACAAGCCGTACCCCCTTCATGGGGCCATGTTCTGGTCCATGTCCTCCAAGACCAAACATCCCGAGGCCGCGGCAAAGCTGATCAATTTCCTGGAGAATGACCCGGAAGTGGCCAAAATCTTCAAGACCGACCGGGGAATCCCCGCCAACCAAAAGAACATGGAAATCGTCTCCGAAACCGCTGAGGATGAAACGATCCAAAAGCAGATCGACTTCATGGAAAAGGTGAAAAAAGTAGCCTCTCCGGAAAAGCTGGCGCCCCAGGGATCCAGCGAGATTGCGGATATCCTGAAAAACCTCTCGCAGCAGGTGACCTTCAAGGAGATCACGCCGAGTGAAGCGGCCGAGGCCTTTATCCAGCAAGGAAACGAGGCATTATCCCAGGGTTGAGCCGCCGATTTGATGATGCGATGCCGCCCGATCGGCGGCATCGCGGCTAAAGGAGGTCTTTTCCGCGTGGCATCCGATATTCAGCCGATCATGCGCAGAGTGAAAATCCACCGGAGATCCCGGATGGAAACCCCGCTGCGAAGAAATTTAACCGCTTATACCTTTCTCCTTCCCTGGCTCACCGGAATGTTGTGCCTGACCGTCGGGGCCATGCTATTTACCTTTTACCTCGCCTTTACCGATTACGACCTGATCAGTTCCCCCGAGTGGGTCGGCTTTGACAATTTCCAGCAGATCCTTCGCGACCCCAATTTCTGGATCTCCATCCGCGCCACTTTTACCTATGTGATCTTCTCCGTACCCGCGCGGCTGATCGTCTCCCTGCTCATCGCCCTCTTGCTGTATAGGGAAGTCCGGGGTATCGGATGGTACCGCTCCCTGATCTATCTTCCTTCGCTGATCGGGACCAGCGTCGGCGCCGCCATCGGATGGCGAAATCTGTTTGCGGATGATGGACCGGTCAACGCCTTCCTCGGTTTGTTCGGAGTCGAAGGGCCCAATTGGGTGGGAAATCCGTCCACCGCCATTGTGATCCTGATTTTACTCAGTGTTTGGCAATTCGGCTCGGAGATGGTGATCTTTCTGGCGGGTCTGAAACAGATTCCGGGTTATCTGTATGAGGCGGCGATCATTGACGGGGCGTCGGCGATCCAGCGGTTTTTCAAGATCACGTTGCCGATGCTGTCCCCGATTACTTTCTTCAATTTGCTGATGGGGACGATTTCTTCGTTCATGATTTTTACGCAGGTCTATATCATCACGGGCGGAGGCCCGATGAAGTCCACATTGATGTATGTCTATTACTTGTATCAGCATGCCTTCAACTACTATAACATGGGATACGCCGCGGCATTGTCGATTATTCTGCTCATCATCATCGGACTTTGTTCGACGGTGATCTTTTTAAGCTCCAGGTTCTGGGTTCATTATGATGGTTAAGGTGGTGGGAGCGATGAAGCGGCGAGGGATCAGGAACCTTTTGCGACACGCTGCGCTTGTGGCGGTCACCTTTATCATGGTTTATCCCATCCTGTGGATGTTCTTCTCCTCCTTTAAGCCGGATGATCAAATCTTTTCCACCTCTCGATTGTGGCCGGAGACCTGGACCTTGGACCATTATCTGGCCGGGTTTAACGGCGAGTTGGGGATGAACTTTGGTCA